>JAJSAC010000031.1 GCA_024274915.1 Thermodesulfobacteriota bacterium | reverse complement strand
CATAACCAATGGCACCATCTGCGATTTTATGGTGGTCTTGTGTGTCACCAATCCCGAGGCGGAGAAGCGCCACAAGCGGCACAGTCTCATCCTGGTGGAGGCGGACAGGCCGGGCATCACCCGGACCAAGATCCACGGGAAGATGGGCATTCGGGCCAGCGACACGGGGGAGATCACCTTTGAGGATGTACGAGTGCCCGTGGAGAACCTCATTGGAAAGGAGGGAGAGGGTTTCTACCAGGTGATGCATTTCTTCGATGTGACCCGGACCTTTGTGGCGGCCCAGGGGGTGGGTTGTGCCCAGGGTGCTCTGGATCTGGCCATATCCTATGCGAAGGAGAGGAAGGTCTTTGGGGCTCCCCTGGCCACTTTCCAGGCCACCCAGTTCAAGATTGCTGAGATGGCCACCAGGGTGGAGCTGGCCAGGAACGCCGTCTACAAGGCAGCCTGGAAGTTGGACAGGGGGGAATTGGATCCCACCCTGAGCGCCATGGCCAAGTACTATGCCGGTGAGACAGCGGTGTGGGTGGCCAACCAGGCCCTCCAGATCCACGGGGGGTACGGATACATAGACGAGTACGACGTACAGCGTTTCTACAGGGATGCCAAGATCCTTGAGATTTACGAGGGGACTACAGAAGCGGAGAAGCTCACCATAGCCAGAAGGGTGTTGGCTTGATTCCCAATACAAAAACCCAAGGGAGGTTTCTATGCTAGACGCCAAGGCTCTGGAGATTATGGCCAAGAGGGAAGCCCTCAAGGGGGTGAGGGTCTTGGACATCACCAGGATCATCTATGGGCCATGGGCGGCCAATCTGTTAGCCGTCATGGGTGCAGAGGTCATTCACGTGGAGATACCCGGCCCAGGGGATCTCCTCATCAGGGCCGTCTCTCCCGGTGGGGTCTTCCCCCGGGGGATGTCCCCGGGAATGATGTGCTGTAATTCCAACAAGTACTACCTGGCGGTGGATATGCACAGGGAAGAGGGGCTCAAGATCATCAAGGAGCTGGCCGCCCAGTCCGACGTCGTCATGGAGAACTTCAAACCCGGCACCTTCGACCGCTGGGGCATCGGTTATCGCCAGCTCAAGGAGATCAATCCTGACATTATTTACGTGAGCATGCAGGGTTTCGGTAACTGGGGTCCTTACTGGACCCGCCCCAGTTATGACGCCTACGCCCAGGGTATTACTGGACTGGCAGAGATCACAGGGTTTCCTGATGGCCTGGCCGTCAAGGCCCAGACCTGGATTGGAGACTTTCTCTCGGGTACCCTGGCGGCTTTCTTTACCCTGGCAGCCCTTCGCCACAGGAAGAGAGGGGGAGGAGGCCAGTTCATTGATCTCTCCCAAGCCGAGGTCCTTATGAGGGCCATGGACTGGACCTGGCTCTACCAGTCCATCACTGGAGAGGGCAGGAAGCGCACGGGCAACTGGGATCCTGCCGTGGTGCCTTCCCTCATAGCCCGGACTAAGGACGGGTTCGTGGCCATCGGTGCCTTCCCCGAGAAGGAGTTCCAGGGCCTCTGCCGGGCCATGGGCAGGGATGACCTCTTCCAGGAGTTCAGGGAGATAGGGAAGAGGCAGAAGGAGTACGAAAGGGTTTATCGGCCCATAGATGAGTGGGCAGCGGGCAGGACCATCCAGGAGATCCTGGACCTCTCCAGGGAGTACGGCTTTGCCGCCGCCCCCGTCAATAACTCGGAGACTATTCACAAGAGCCCCCATTTCAACGAGAGGAAGATGGTGTGGAAGTTCCTGGACCCCCTGTGGGGGGATTTGGCCTATCCCCGTCCGTGGCATCTCTCGGAGACCCCCGGCAGGGTCCGCTGGTCCATGAGACCCGTGGGGTTCGACAACGAGCATGTTATGGTGAGGATCCTGGGCTACACCGAGGGAGAGGTGGAGGAGCTCTACGAGAAGGGAGTCCTGGGCAAGTGGGACAAGAACTTCCCGGCCACCGCTCCTCCCGAGGACTGGGACGGCAAGAAGGGACTCTTTTACTGATGGCTGGAGGTGGAGAAGATGGAAGTCTATGAGTGGACCGATTGGGCCCGTTTGAATACCGAGCTCGGCAAGGCCAAGGATAAGCCCCAGGCCTTGTCCGATGTGACGGTGCTGGATTTGAGTTACGGAAGCTTTGCCGGCCTCTTTGCCTCTTCTATGATGGCGGAGATGGGGGCCAGGGTGATTCGCATAGAGCCCCCCGAAGGGGATATCGCCCGGAACATGACCCCCCAGGCCGTGAAGGTGAAGGACACGGGCCTGGCCTACATAGTGGAGGGGCGCAACAAGTACCACATCACCCTGGACATCTCCACGGACCAGGGGAAGGAGATCCTCCTCAGGATGCTGCCCAAGGCCCAGGTCCTTGTCGAGACCTTCCCTCCCAGGTACATGGAGAAGCTGGGCCTGGGGTGGGAAACCCTCAAGGAGAAGAACCCATCCCTGGTCTATTGCGCCATCAACAGCTGGGGCCAGGGAGGCCCCGCCGTGGAGGAGGGCATGGGCCAGGATACTCTGGACTACGACGTGGTGGCTCAGGCCCTGGGGGGATTCGCCTGGACCGTGGGGCTTCCCGAGGACTATACCGAGTTTCCCGAGCATACCCGGGTGCCCACCAGGATGGGCAACTGGATGGGATGGTACGTGGGAGGGGCTATGGCCTCCTTCTCCATCATGACAGCCCTCCTCTTTGCCGAGGCCACGGGAGAAGGGCAGTTCATAGACATCAGCCCCGCCGAGGCCTTGGCCACCGTCAACAACTACGCCTTACATGTCTATTACCTCACAGGGATGGTCATTGGCAGGGTGGCCAACTTCGAGCCGGCGGCTTATGCTTACAACTATGTCCAGGCCAAGGATGGCATGGTCTTCATAGCGGGCTACGCCGATCCCAACTGGAAGGCCCTCTGTTCCATCATCAATCGCCCCGACCTGGTAGAGAAGTATCCCACGGTGAAAGACAGGACCAACCCCAAGAACTTCGTCCCCATGACCGTGGAGATAGAGAAGTTCACTAAAAAATATACCCGGGAGGAGATCCTCAAGATCTGGCTGGATTACAAGGGTCCCGGGGTCACCGTGGCGGGGGAGGTGTTGAAGCCCATGGAGACCATGGGGCTGGATCACTGGTACCAAAGGAAGGCCCTAGTCAAGATAAAGGACAAGGACTACGGGGAGGTTCTGGTCCAGGGCCTGATATCCAAGATGAGTGGTACTCCTCCCATCCTCAAGTGGGTGTGCCGTCCCGTGGGTGCCGATAATAGCCTCATCTACGGGGAGCTTCTGGGCTACGATGAGGAGGAGCTGGGCAGGCTCAGGGATCAGGGAGTGGTTTAAAGGATAAGGAGGCCGGGGGCCATTTCTCCGGCCTTTTTCAATTCCATGGAAGGAGTGAAGGGATGTTTGACTACGATTTTCCCTTGAACATCAATGATCTCCTCTATAGGGCCCGGGATCTCTTTTCCAAGAGAGAGGTGGTAACCCGGTATCCTGAAGGTGTCCACCGGTACACCTACGGGGACTTTTATGGGCGGGTGTGCCAGCTGGCCCACGCTTTAGACCAACTGGGCCTAAAGAAGGGGGAAAAGGTGGGTTCCTTCGCCTGGAACACCTTCAGGCACCTGGAGCTCTATTTTGCCCTGCCCTGCACCGAGAGGATCCTTCATACGGTGAACATCAGGATACCCCAGGAGCACTTCGTCCACACCATCAACAAGGCGGAAGACCGCTTCCTCTTCGTGGACGAGGACCTGGTGCCCATCATTGAGAGGGTCCAGGACCGGCTGGAGACGGTGGAAGGTTACATCGTCATGTCCCCTTCGGGGAGGCTGCCCCAGACTTCCTTGAGGTCCGTCTACGATTACGAGGAACTCCTGGCAGGCCAGGATGAAGACTATCCTTTCCCCGAGTTCATAGACGAGAAGACCACGGCCCTCATGTGCTTCACCTCGGCCACCACGGGGTTGCCCAAGGGGGTGGAATACACCCACCGGGGAGTGGTCCTTCACACCCTGGCCATCTCCCTCCCTGACGCCGCCAACATGAGCGAGAAGATGACCCTCCTCCTGGTGGTGCCCATGTTCCACGTCCTGAGTTGGGGATGCCCCTTCGCCTGCACCATGGTCGGGGCTAAGCAGGTCTTTCCCGGTCCCCAGCCCACCCCAGGGGATCTGGCCCGTCTCATCCAGGACGAGAGGGTGACTCACACGGCGGGGGTGCCCACGGTGTGGCTGGCCCTCCTGGACGAGATAAAGTTGGGGAAATACGACTTCAGCTCCCTCCAGGAGGTTCTGGTGGGCGGCTCTGCTCCCCCCAGGAGCCTCATGGAGGCCTATGAGGAGCACGGTATCCCCATGGTCCACGCCTATGGCATGACTGAGGCCTACCCCGTGGTCCTGGTCTCCCGCCTCAAGAGCTACCTGGAAGACCTGTCCCGGGAGGAGCAGTACTACTACAGGATGAAACAGGGTCTCCTCATGCCCCTTCTTAGGGGTAAGGTCGTTGGAGAATCTGGCCGGGAAGTGGCCCACGATGGGAAGGAGTTGGGAGAGCTTTGGCTCAGGGGTCCCTGGATTGCAAGGGGCTATTATAGGGAGGAGGAAAAGACCCGGGAAACTTTTGGCGATGGCTGGTACCACACGGGAGACGTGGTGAGCATAGACCAGGAGGGCTACATCCAGATAGCCGACAGGACCAAGGACCTTATCAAGAGCGGAGGAGAGTGGATATCCTCTGTGGAGCTGGAAAACGCCATTATGGCCCATCCCGCCGTGAGAGAGGCCGTGGTCATAGCTGCCAGCCATCCCAAGTGGAACGAGCGTCCCCTGGCCTGCGCGGTCCTGAAGGAGGGAGAGGACCCCCGGGGCAAGAAGAAGGAGATAAAAGAGATGCTCTCTCAGAAGTTCCCCTCCTGGTGGCTCCCCGACGACGTGGTCTTCGTGGAGGAGATCCCCAAGACCAGCGTGGGCAAATTCGACAAGAAGGAGTTACGCAAGAAATTTGGTGATTATTACATGGGGAAGTAGGGCCGTTCGAGGTGAAATCAGCCTCTTGGGCTCCACTTGGCCCAAGGGGCTTTTTCTCTACCAGGTTTCCTGGCCCCGGGCCCGGCGCTCCTGGGGCAGAAGGACGGTATACAGGAAGTCGTTGACGGGTGTGGAGACACCGGCCTGGCGTCCCAGTCTCACCACGGCCCCCGTCTGGGCCTCCAGCTCCGAGGGCTGTCCCTCCATGATGTCCCGTTGCATGGATGCCGTGACGTGGGATTCCATCCCATCGGTGAAGGCCATGGCTTCGCGGGCAGCATTCCAGGGGAGGTTCACTCCAAGGGCCCGGGCCACGGCCACTATCTCCCTCATGGCCTCCTCAAGAAGACGTCGTGTCTCTGGCAACCTGCGTATGACCCCTGCCGGAGCCCGGGTTGCGGCTCCCACAGCGCTGAAGGCTGCTATGAAGGTCATCTTAGACCACATGGCCACACGGATGTCAGGGGGTACGGTGACCTTGACTCCCCTGCAGGCGGAAAAGGCCTCCTGTAGGCTCTTCACTCGGGGAGTGAGGCGCCCGTTCAGCTCACCAAAGATCACTTCAGGCTCTACCCCCACATGGCGGATGAGCCCTGGTGCCGCCTTGAAGGCCGAGATCTTGCAGAGTCCACCCAAGACGGGTTGGGAACCCAGGGTTTCGGCCAGGATGTCCGGGGCTTCCACGCCGTTGAGCAGAGGCACCACCGTGGTTTTCTCCCCCACCAGGGGCCTCATGGCCCGGGCCGTTTCCGGCAGTTGCCAGGCCTTGGTGGCCACCAGGACCGCATCCACTATTCCTACCTCTCCTGGGTCATGGGTGGCCCGGGCTGGGTAGATGTGCACGTCGCCCAGGATGCTCTCCACTTCCAGCCCCTTCTCCCGAATGGCCTGGAGATGGGCTCCCCGGGCAATAAAGGTGACTTTGTGGCCCGCCTCGGCCAGGCGGGCTCCGAAATAGCCTCCCACTCCCCCGGTGCCAAAGATGGCAATGCGTAATCTATTTTCCACCGTCCCTTTCCTCCAGAATTTCAACCCCAAAAGGGTTTGTTGAGACTTTTGGGGCACCCTTTCGTTTCTTCAGTTCTTCTATTACCAGCCTGTCTGTGGGGAAGGCCAGGGGCTCCGGGGGATTGTCCAGGGGAAAGAATCCCAATTCCACCAGATCGTCGTCGGGTTTAAGCTCGCCCTCCACCACCTCCCCTTTGAACCATATTCCCACGGTGTGCTGGCGGGGATTGTGGAAGTTGGAGTGGACGGCTACCACTCCGGTGAAGTTCACCTCCAGGCCCGTCTCTTCTCTGAACTCCCTGGCGGCGGCCTCTCGCACTTCCTCGTCCCACTCCAGGTGGCCGCAGGGGATACACCACATTCCCCCGTAAGAGACCTCCGGTGCTCTTTTTCCCAGGAGGATCCTGTCTCCCTCCAGCACAACTACGGCCACTCCCACCGTGGGGTTGAGGTATTGGACAAAGCCGCAGCTGGGGCACCAGGGCCTTTCTCTGCCTCCCTTCTTCCTTTTCTTCAAGGGGGTAGCGCAGTGGGGGCAGTACTTGAAGAAAAGCTTTTCCACAGCAGTGACCTCCATGGAGAGATATTTACCAGATTCCTTGAGGAGTAGAAATGGCTCAGGGGCCAGGATTCGGACCTGGATTGGAGGATCCAAAGTCCGCTGTCCTACCTAATGAGGGTCAGGTCTTGAATTTGGTAATTCCCTGTGATAGTTATAAATCATGGCCAGGCCATTGAGAATAGAATTTGAAGGAGCCCTCTATCACGTCACCTCACGGGGTAACGCCAGGCAGCCCATCTTCCTGAGTGATAGGGATTGGAATAACTTTCTTGATACCCTCGCCGATGTGGTGGAAAGGTTCCGGTGGGTCTGTCATGCTTATTGTCTCATGGACAACCATTACCACCTCATCGTAGAGACTCCTGAGGCAAATCTCTCCAGAGGCATGAGGCAGCTGAACGGGGTGTACACTCAGATTTTCAACCGTAGGCATGGCCGTGTCGGACATCTCTTTCAAGGCAGATACAAAGCTATTCTGGTGGAAAAAGAGAGCTACCTCCTTGAACTTGTCAGGTATGTGGTGCTGAATCCGGTGAGATCTGGTCTTGTTTCTCATCCCGGGGTTTGGAAGTGGAGCAGCTATCGTGCCACTGTTGGTGAGGAAGAATCTCCACCTTTTCTGACGGTAGATTGGATTTTGGGGCAATTCTCGGAGAAGAGGCTAGAAGCCCAAAAAGCCTACAGAAGCTTTGTAGCTGAAGGAAAAGGTGTAAGACTTTGGGAGAAGCTGGAGAGTGGCGTATTCCTGGGTAGTGAAGGATTCGTTGAGAATCTCAAGCCACACCTGGAAGAAAAACTGGCTGACAAAGAAATACCCAAAAGCCAGCGCCTGGCGACCAGACCTGCTTTGGAGCAACTCTTCTCAAAAACGAGAAGAGACAAAAAGACCAGGAACGCTCTCATCTATCAGGCTGTCAACGACCATGGCTACACGCTGAGAGAGGTGGGAGAGTTTCTCGGGCTGCACTACTCAACAGTCAGCAAGGCTTTCCGGAAGGCCAAAGAAATTACCAAATTCAAGACCTGACCCCTAAGCTGACCCCTAAGCTGACTATGGATGTGATAGTCAAAACCCACTTTTGCCACCTTCCAGAGGGCAAAGGAATAGGGTTTAGAGGGCAGGGGCCTTAAGGCGGGTTTTTCTATCCTTTCAAAGAGCTCCCACCTGCTGAGTCCCACCCCTTTCAGGGGCCTTTGGTTCAGCTCCTTCAAGAGTTGCCCCATGGCAGCGTTGAGCTGGCCTACACTGAAAAAGGTCCTGTTCCT
>JAJSAC010000030.1 GCA_024274915.1 Thermodesulfobacteriota bacterium | reverse complement strand
GTTCCCTCCACCAGGGCCTTCCCTTCCAGGAGGACCACCATTCTATCCACAATGGACTCTATGGTGTCCAGATCGTGGGTGACCAGGACTACGGTGAGACCCAGTAAGTCTCTGAGTTCTTTGATGGTTTTGTCGAAGTAAGCCGCTGCCACGGGGTCTAGGCCTGAGGTGGGTTCGTCCAGGAAGAGGATTTCAGGGTCCAGGGCCAAGGCCCGGGCCAAGGCCGCCCGCTTTTTCATGCCTCCGCTGAGCTGGCTGGGCATGACACAGGCCGAGTCCAGGGGGAAGTTGGCCAGGGAGAGCTTTATGGAGACCAACTCGTCTACAAGTTCTCGAGGGATGGAGGTGAACTCCAAGAGGGGTAAGGCCACGTTTTGGGCTACGGTGAGGGAGGAGATGAGTCCCCCGAACTGGAATAGAACACCCCATTGGCTCCTCAGGTGGCGGGCTTCTCCGGGAGATATATGGGCCAGGTCATGGCCCAGCACCTTTATGGAGCCCTGGGTTGGCTTCAGCAGCATTATCATTTCCCTGAGGAGTACTGTCTTTCCCGAACCGCTGCCTCCCACTATGGCGTAAACCTCCCCCCGTCTTACAGAGAGGTTTATACCTCTATGGATGCTCTTCCCCTCCAGGCAGGTGACCAGGTCCTCGATCTCTATCACTTTCTTTTCCATTATATCCCCATGTTTCCCAGGATTACAGATAGGATGGCATCTATGGCTATGACGGCAAAGATGGTGTTCACCACGCTGATGGTAGTGTAGCGCCCTACGCTCTCGGCGCTGCCCTCTACCTGAAAGCCTCTGAAACAAGAGATAAGGCCCAGGGGAAGGGCAAATATGGGCCCCTTGGCCACTCCTACCAGGAAGGACTGGAGGGGGAGGGCTTCCCTCAGCCGAGATATGAAGTCGTGGTAGGAGATGTCCAGGATTTGGCGGGAAATGACCATGCCTCCACCGATGCCCACCAGGTCGGCCAGGAGGATGAGTAAGGGAAGGGCCATGATTAGAGCTCCCAGTTTGGGCATGACGAGCACCTCCAGGGGTGATATGCCCAGGGTTTTGAGGGCGTCTATCTCCTCATTCACCTTCATGGTACCTATCTGGGCGGTGTAGGCCGATCCCGACCGACCAGCCACCATGATGGCTGTCAGTAGGGGGGCCATCTCCCGGGCTATGGAGATGGCCAACAGGTCTACTATGAAAATGCTGGCGCCGAACCTCTTTAATTGGAGGGCCCCCTGATAGGAGATGACCACCCCTGCTAGGAGGGCTACCATGACCACAATGGGGATGGCCTTGGCCCCTGTCTGTTCTATTTCATAGAAGGTCTCCCGCCAGGGCGCTCTGTGGGGCTTCACAAGGATGGAGAGGGAAGTGGCACTGGCCTCCCCCAGAAATGTGAGAAAGTCCAATGTGTCTTTTAGAAGGGCATGGGCCCATTCTCCCAGTTGGTGAAAGGGATTGGGAGTTACGGGTTTGGTGCATACCTTGACCTCTGGGGTTTGGGAGAGGAGTTCGAGGAGGTGTTGGTGTTCTTCCCTAAAATTTGAGAGATAGACCTGGGCTCCCCTCTCCCTCCATCTTTCCATGTGTTTCAGGAGGATGTAGCCCCCTCCTGTGTCCAAGGCCTCCAGACCTTTTCCGTCTACTTCAACCACTATCCCTGGGGAGGCTTCCACCTTTTGCAGGGCCTCCTGGAGTTGGGGCACCCTCTTTACTTGCCATACTCCGTGGAGAACCACGCTTAGGGTGCCTTGGGATTCAGAGACGGAGAGAGGGGAAGGTTCCACGGATTTCTCCTAGGAGATGATCTCCTTCATTTTAGAGAAGAGGCCCTTTTTGCCAGGGGGTGACACCTCCTCCCTCCGGATACGTGCGATCTCTTCCAGAAGCTCCCGTTCCTGGGGAGAGAGTTTTTTGGGCATGACGATGCGGGGCCGCACCAGAAGGTCTCCCTTCCTGCCCCCTTTCAGGGAAGGCATGCCCTTTCCTTTAATCTTCACCATCTCTCCAGGCTGGAAACCCGGGGGAATCTCTATCTCAATGATCTCTTCCAGAAGGGGTATTTCCAGCTGGGTACCCAGGATGGCTTGTACATAGCTGATCTGGGGCTCATAGATGAGGTTTTTGCCTTCCCTTCTGAAGAGGGGGTCTTCCTGTACCCTCACCTCTACATAGAGGTCTCCCGGTTCGCCCCCGTGGAGACCAGCATGGCCCTCTCCTGGCAGGCGGATTCTCAAACCATCCTCCATGCCCGGGGGAATGTCCACCCTTACCCTTCTCTTCTGGGAAATCCTCCCTTCTCCGTGGCATCGGGGACATGGGTTTTTCAGGATAATGCCTTCACCACCGCAGTGGGGGCAGGTCCTGGTTACGGTGAAGAAACCCTGGCGATAGTAGAGTTGTCCCTGGCCGTTGCAGGTGGGGCAGGTGGCGTAGTCTCCTGGGTTAACAGCCCCCAGTCCCCGGCATTGGGTACAGAGTTCCCTTCTTTCCAACTCTAGGTTTACGGTGGTGCCTTGGAGGGCTTCTGCAAAGGAGATCTCCACCCGGTGTAGGATGTCCTGGCCCCTTTGGGCCCGGGTTCTCCTGTCCTGTCTGGTGCCGAAGATGTCGCCAAAGAACTCCTCGAAGATGTCCGAGAAGCCCCCAAATCCCTCGAAGCCCCAGGCTTCCTGGCCTCCGCCTCTATTGAAGTCCGTGGTGCCAAACCGGTCGTAGTTGGCCCTTTTGGCAGGATCGGATAGAATCTGGTAGGCTTCGGTGATCTCTTTGAACTTTTCTTCCGCCTCCCTGTTCCCCGGGTTTTTGTCGGGGTGGTACTGGAGGGCCAGGCGTCTGTAGGCCCTTTTGATCTCTTCCTGGGTTGCGCTTCTGGAGACGCCCAGGATGGCGTAGTAGTCCTTGGTCATCCCTCAGGCCTGCTCTTCCCGGGTCTTCTCCTCCCCCTCCTTCTCCTGGGGAGGCCTATAGCGACATACTACCACCTTACTGGGCCTCAGGAGTTTGCCTTTGAGGAGGTAGCCCTTCTCTATCTCCTGGACCACTGTCTGGTCTTTTTCCTCTTCTTTCCCTTCCACCTGCATGACAGCCTGGTGGATATTGGGGTCGAACTTGCAGTAGAGGGCTGTCACTTCCTCCACGCCGAAACGTTTAAGGAGTTCTTTGAATTGCTTGTGGATAAGTTTCACCCCTTCGTGGAGGCTTTCCTTGTCGGCCCCCTTCTCAGCAGCCTCTAGGGCCCGTTCTATGTTGTCCAGCACATAGAGGATGTCACACAGAATGGTCTCGTGGGCCCTCTCTTTAAACTCCTCCATCTCTTTTTTGGTCCTTTTGCGGAAGTTGTCGAATTCCGCCTGGAGACGCAGGAGCCTATCGGTGAGCTCAGCCTTCTCCTTCTCCAGTTCCTCTATCCTCTTGGCCAGCTCTTCCAGACTGACCTCCTCATCCCGAATGGTTGTCTCCCCTTCTTCCTTTTTTTTGTTCTCTTCTTCCCTTTCCACTTTCACTTCTTCCATTTTCTCCTACCTCACACGGTGAGTATGGTGTTGATGAGATGGGACGTTTCCCTCATAAGGGGCAGTAAGTAGGCATAGTCCATGCGCTTTGGCCCCATGATCCCCAGGCTTCCTATTATCCTGTCTCCCACCCTGCAGCTGGAAGCAACTAAGCTCAAGTCCTGGAGTTCTTCGATCTCTGCTTCTGAGCCGATGATCACCACCAGGTCTTCTGTCTTCAAACACCTGTCGAGGAGTTTCACCACCTTGCCTTTTTCTTCGAAGGCTTTGAAAAGGCCCTTCATCCTTTCCACGTTTTCCATAAACTCTTTGTGAGAGAGGATGTTGCTGGTGCCTTCCACGTGGATGAGGCCTTCGTCTTCCATGGTTTCCATGGCCTTTCTGGCCATCTGCAGGGCTTTGGTGTAAAGGGTATCGTATTCCCTTATATCTCTCTCCATGGCTTCCAGGAGTGCCTTTCTCACCTCTGTAAGCCCTTTACCGGCGAACTCTTGGTTTAGGAGTTTGCCGTACTTCTCAAGCTCTTGGGGCGTGATCTCATCCTCTAGGGTGACTGTCTTATGTTGGATCATTCCCCCCTCGGAGATGATGACAGCCAATACCTTCCGAGATGTTAGGGGGACAAATTGAATGTGGTGAAACC
>JAJSAC010000029.1 GCA_024274915.1 Thermodesulfobacteriota bacterium | reverse complement strand
TTCCATGCGCAGGCGCTTGATCTCTTTGCGGAGCCTTTTGAGCTCCTCTTTCTCGGGAGTGGCAAGACCGTCAGTCCTGATACCCTCGTCCAAATCGGCCTGGGCAACCCAGGTGGCAATGGTCTGGGCCGTGGGCTCAAATTCTCTTGCCAGCTCGGCAGGACTTCTACCAGCTCTCACCAGCTCTACCATCTGCCTTCTGAACTCCGGCGGGTAAGGCTTTCGTGTCCTTGGCATAGTGAACACCTCCTGTAGTTAGTACGCAGGTGTCCACTAAAACGGGTCAACTCCAGCCTGGACATATACGGATTAGGAGACTTTAGCCTTTTGGGAGGAGAAACTGAACTCGGAGCTACGAGCTAATCAAGGCCTTGAAAAAGGGACGTTAAACGTGTCTCGCCTTCAACCTTTCTCGCCTTTGTTGCGTTACCACCTTTCTCGCCTTGGATACCAAACCAAATAAACCAAACAAACCAGACAGACCAAATGAACCAGACAAACCAGATAAACCAGCTCCTGTCTCTCATCTCTAGCCGCCAGGCCCTGGTGGCCATTATCGGCCTGGGTTATGTGGGGCTTCCCCTGGCCCGGGAGTTTCTAAAGGCGGGCTTTCCCGTTCTGGGCTTCGACGTGGACCAAAAGAAGGTCCAGATGCTCAGAAGGGGAGAGAGCTACATCAAGCACGTGGACGGCGATTTCATCAGGGAGAAGGTGAAAGACGGAAGATTGAGGGTGACCAGTGATTACGAGAGCCTCAAAGAGGCCCGTGCCCTCGTCATCTGCCTCCCCACCCCCCTGGGCAAACACCGGGAACCCGACCTCTCCTACGTCCTGAATTCCACCAGGGAGATAGCCAAGATCCTCAGGAAAGGCCAGGTGGTGGTTCTGGAGTCCACCACCTACCCCGGCACCACCGATGAGGAGATGCTGCCCATCCTGGAATCTTCGGGCCTCAAAGTGGGAGAGGACTTTTTCCTGGGCTACTCCCCAGAGAGGGAGGACCCGGGCAACAGGGACTTCTCCACGGGCACCATTCCCAAGGTGGTGAGCGGCATCACGGAAAACTGCCTGCAGGTGGTCAAGGCCCTGTACGACCAGGTGGTGGTAAAAACCGTGCCCGTGTCCAGCACCCGGGTGGCCGAGGCCACCAAGATCCTGGAGAACACCTACCGGGCGGTGAACATCGCCCTGGTCAACGAGCTCAAGGTGGTCTTCGAGGGCATGGGCATAGACATCTGGGAGGTGATAGAAGCGGCCAAGACCAAGCCCTTTGGCTTCCAGGCCTTCTATCCCGGGCCCGGCCTGGGGGGCCACTGCATCCCCATAGACCCCTTCTACCTCACCTGGAAGGCCAGGGAGTACCACATCCACACCCGCTTCATAGAGCTGGCGGGCCAGATCAACACCAACATGCCCCAATATGTGGTGGACAAGACCATCAAGGCTCTCAACCAGCGAGGGGTTCCCATCAAAGGGGCCAGGATCCTGGTAGTGGGAGTGGCCTACAAGCCCGATGTGGACGACGATCGGGAGAGTCCCGCCTTTGTCATCATGGATTTGCTGGAGCAGGCGGGGGCCCTGGTGGACTATCACGACCCCTATATACCCAGGCTCCGCCCGGGGAGAAGGTGCAGGGTGGAGAAAGAGTCCGTTCCTTTGAACGGGGAGAGCATCTCCAACTATCATTGTCTGGTGATAGTCACCAACCACTCCAATGTGGACTACCGCCTCATACGGGAGAAGGCCCGGCTGGTCATAGACACCCGCAACGCCCTCAAGCTCAAGGGCCTGGTCAACGGAAACGTCATCAAGGCCTGAGCCATGGGTTGGTATGGACTGGATTCACGGATTTTGGGGGTGCGGGGTTGTTGCTCAAGTTCGTGGCGGATGTGAATTTGGAGCTTTCTGATTTGGGGGGACTGGGATGAAGAGGAGGCTTCTAGAAAGAATAGAATTGAATCCGGATGTAATGTTGGGTAAGCCCGTCATAAAAGGAACCAGGTTGCCCGTTGAGATCATACTGGAAAAATTGGCTTTTGGAGAAACGGAAGAAGAGATCTTAAAGGACTATCCATTTCTAAGTGGCGAGGATATAAAGGCAGCGCTTTACTATGCAGCCAAGGTGATATCCCCGGAAGAAGAGTATGTCCTGGCTTGAAGCGTTTGTTTTTTCTTTTCGCCTCACAATTACTTTTTACCTTTCACCTTTAACCAGGTTGGAGAGGTTGCCATGAACATTCTCATCACCGGCGTAGCGGGTTTCATTGCCTCCAAGGTGGCCCAATTCCTCCTGGAAGAGGGCCATACCGTGGTAGGCGTAGACAACATGAACCACGCCTACGATGTGCGACTCAAGGAGTGGCGACTGGCCCGCCTCAAAAGGTATCCCAACTTCACCTTCCACCACCTGGACATCGCCGACATCCATGCCCTCCGCCGTCTCTTCAAAGCCATGAGCCGTGAACCATCGGCTATCAGCCATGAGCCACCAGCCACGAGCCATGAGCCCTTTGACGCCGTCATCAACCTGGCCGCCCGGGCGGGGGTTCGCCAGTCCGTGGAGGATCCCTGGGTCTATTACGAAACCAATGTGACGGGCACCCTGAATCTCCTGGAGCTGTGCCGGGAGTATGGAATTAAAAAATTTATCCTGGCCTCTACTTCTTCCCTCTACGGCAAACACAACCCCATGCCCTACAGGGAGGATGCCCATACCGACGGTCCCCTGTCCCCCTACGCCGCCTCCAAGAAGGCTGCCGAGACCCTGTGCTATACCTATCATTACCTCTATGGTCTGGACATCGTTGTCCTTCGTTACTTCACCGTCTACGGCCCTGCCGGCCGGCCCGACATGAGTCTCTTTCGCTTTGTCCAGTGGATCATGGAGGGCAGACCCGTGACCCTATACGGCGATGGCTCCCAGTCCCGGGACTTCACCTATGTGGACGACATCGCCCGGGGCACCATAGCCGCCCTGGATTATCTCACCCCCGGCCCCAATTCCCGGCTTTCCTCCGTCTCCCGTCCCCCGTCCCCCGTCTATCACATCATCAATCTGGGCTCCGACACGCCCGTGGTCCTCATGGAGGCCGTGAGACTAATAGAGAGACTCACGGGCAAAAAGGCCCGATTGGAACATCTTCCCATGCATCCTGCAGATGTGCCCGCTACCTGGGCGGATATCACCCGGGCCCAGAAGATCCTGGGTTGGAGGCCGGGCATTTCCTTTGAAGAGGGGGTTAGGAGCCTGGTCAACTGGTACATGGAAAACCGGGACTGGGCTCGGAAGATCGATACAGGGGTCTAATTCGCCATGAACCATGAGCCATCAGCTAATTCGCCATGAGCCATCAACCATGAGCTATGAGCTTGCGGTAACATTGGCAGGGCTTATACAAAGCAGATAGGGGATAGTCGGCTATTAGTGAGGGTAAAATGAGGAAAGGGTCTTCACAGGAGATTTTAGAGTTGGATAAGGTGGTAAAAATCCTGAAGAAACATGGTGCTACAAGGGTAATTCTGTTCGGATCATGTGCTAAGAAGGTGAGCAGTGTACATTCGGACATAGATATAGCCTGTGAAGGTTTGGCCTCTGAGGTCTTCTTCAGGGTATTGGGCGAAATATTATCATCGGTTAAGGGGAATGTGGATCTTGTAGACCTGAAGGATGTTAAGGCCACGGTGCGGTCTCGCATTGAAGAGGAAGGGATATTACTCTATGAAGCCCTCTGATTGGAGAAGGTTGGCGTAGAGCATTGTTGAAGCGCATGGAAAAGGATGTAGAGGGAATTCGCCCTGCTGTACTGCACCACGAGACGGTGAGGATTCTTGGCCCTTACCTCGGTTTTAGGCACTTTTTCAGACATTCCTATACTTTTGAGTTGGATTGGATGAAAGTGAAACCACTGGTAGAAGAAGCCGAGAGCGTTCTAGAAAAGTTCCGGCGTGATATTGAAGCCTTTTTCGCTGCCATAAGCCATGAGCTATGAGCTAAATTGCCATGAGCTATGAACTAACTCGCCATGAACCAAACAGACCAGATAGACCAAATCAACCAAACAAACCAAAGGAGAGATGTGATGAAAGTATTGGAGATACCCCAGGTAAACCTGGAAGATGAAGAGCTGAGGTTGGCCTTGGCCGTCAAGCTCTTGGAAGAGGGTAAGGTATCTCTGGGTAAGGCCGCCGAAATAGCTGGTTTTTCGGAGAGGTCCTTTGCAGAACTCCTCTTGAAGAAAGGGATATCGCCAGTAACCTTTGGGGATGCCAACCTGGATGAAGAGTTTCGTAATGCCTGACAAGTGTGTAGTTGACACCTCGTGTTTGATAGTCCTTGATAAGATAGAGTTGCTACCCATTCTTTGCAAGCTTTACGGAAAAGTCCATATTCCTAAGGGAGTGATTATGGAATAAGGGCTATAATAGATATAATAGACGATGCCAAAGCGCGTAGAGTGGCTAAGAAGCTGTCTGTAAAGCTAACAGGCACTATAGGTCTTTTAATGAAAGCAGAAGAGGAAGGGATTATTGAGAGTGCTTATAAGACTGCTCTAAAACTTAGAGAGGTTGGTTTTCGCGTTTCAGATATAATCCTTGAAGATCTGAGAAAAAGAGG
>JAJSAC010000028.1 GCA_024274915.1 Thermodesulfobacteriota bacterium | reverse complement strand
CCGTCAACCCCGCCACGGTGGTGGAAGCCGTGGCCCACGGTCGTATAGCCGCCATGGAGATAGACAGGTACTTTGGTTATGAGGGTAAGCTGCCCTTCCCTGAAAGGCAGGTGGTGGAGACCACCTATGACGAGGATGCCTATCTGGTCACCATTACCAAGACCAAGCCTAACCTTCTCCCCTTGGAGGAGCGGAAAGGCTCTGTCGAGGTGAACATGGGGCTCACCTTCGACCAGGCTGTGGAGGAGGCCAGGCGTTGTCTCCACTGTGATAGGCCTCCTGAAGAGGTGGAGGAAGAAGAGGAAGAGGAGATGAGAAAGAAGGTGGAAAAAGTGGAGGTATGAAGGGAGAGGGGCCAAAAGACCGTTTCGAAGAGAGATGCTGTTGAAGGGCAGGTAGGGGGATATTGTGAAAAAACAAATTTTCTCTATTGACAGGCTTCAGATGTGGGTGGTATGTAGCCCGAGGGTTTCAGGAGGTGTCCAATGAAAGATGCGTATTGGCCACTGATATTGGTCCTGCTGTTGGCCGTGGGTTTTGGGGTTGTAGCGGTGCTCATGTCTACCCTTCTGGGTCCCAAGAAACCCGACCCCATAAAACTCTCTCCCTATGAGTGTGGTGTGGACCCTGTGGGAGATGCCAGAATGCCCTTTTTCGTCCATTACTACGTGGTTGCTCTGCTCTTCCTCATCTTCGATATCGAGGTGGTCTTCACTTATCCTTGGGCGGTCTACTTTAAGAAGTTGGGCCTATTTGGCCTTTTGGAGATGGTGGTCTTCATTGCCGTGTTCTTGGCCATCTTTATCTATGTATGGGGAAGGGGGGCCCTGGAATGGGAGTGAAGAGGACACCCATAACAGAGATTGAGATTCCCAGGCTGGTCACGCCAGAGGAGGTGACCCCTGAGGAACTGGAGATGTTGGAGAGGGGAGGGGTCCTTCTGACCACCCTGAATAAGATGGTGAACTGGGCTAGGAAGTGGTCTATCTGGCCCTGTACCTTTGGATTGGCCTGTTGTGCTATTGAGATGATGGCCACGGCTGCTTCTCACTACGACATGGCCCGTTTCGGGGCTGAGGTCTTTAGGCCTTCTCCCAGGCAGGCCGATCTCCTCATTGTGGCAGGTACCCTCACCAAGAAGATGGCTCCTGTGCTCAAGCGGGTGTACGACCAGATGCCGGAGCCCAAGTGGGTCATCGCCATGGGCGCCTGTGCCATTGGAGGGGGGATCTACAGGAGCTATGCCGTGGTTCAGGGGGTGGATAAGCTCGTCCCTGTGGACTATTACGTCCCAGGATGCCCTCCCAGGCCTGAGGCATTGCTTCAGGCCGTTCTAATGCTCCAGAAGCAGATAGAGAAAGAATCCTTCAACAACAAGATATAAGAAGCGGGATGGTGGCCATGGGTGACTGGCTGGAAAAAGTGAAGGAGAGGTTAGGAGGGTCGGTGCTGGAGGACTTTGAGTTCAGGGGGGAATATACCCTGTTGCTGGATAAGTCTTCCCTGCCGGGGGCCCTGGAGGTGCTGAAGGGGGAATTCGGTTTCGACTGTCTGGTGGATCTGTGTGGTGTGGACATGGGTGTGGATCAAGAGCCCCGCTTCTATGTAGTCTATCATCTCAGGAATATGACCACCAGGGCCCAGTTGAGGGTGAAGGTGGGACTTAAAGATGGAGAAGGGATACCCACGGCCTGCGGTGTTTGGCCCGGCGCCAATTGGATGGAAAGGGAGGCCTACGACATGTTCGGCATTGAGTTTGAGGGCCATCCTGATCTCACCCGTCTCTATCTGGCGGACGACTTCCCCGGTTACCCTCTAAGAAAGGATTATCCCACTGAAGGCTATGATTTTGAGGAGTGAAGGATGAAGACGGTGGCAGAGCATACGGAGAGGAGAACTTACACCCTCAACATGGGTCCCCAACACCCTAGTACCCATGGTGTATTGAGGGTGATCTTGGAGCTGGAAGGGGAGACCATAGTTGATGCCAGGCCCGTTGTTGGTTACCTTCACAGGGGCACCGAGAAGCTGGCCGAATCTAAGACCTACCAACAGGTGAGCCCCTTGATCGACAGGTTGGATTACCTGGCATGCCCTGCTTACAACTTTGCCTACTGCCTGGCCGTGGAGAAGCTTTTAGGTGTAGAGGTGCCTCCCAGGGCTAAGTACATAAGGGTGATCCTGGCAGAGTTGGCCAGGATCGCCAGTCACCTCATATGGCTGGGAAGCCACGCCATGGATATAGGGGCTGTTACCGTCTTCCTCTATACCTTTCGGGAGAGGGAGATCACTTACGAGCTCTTGGAGATGGCTGCTGGTGTCAGGATGCACCAGAGTTATTTTGTGGTGGGTGGTGTGCGCTGGGATCTGCCTGAGGGATTCATCCCCAAACTCAGGGAGTTTTTGGACATTTTGCCCTCCAAGATCCAGGAGTATGAGAACCTCCTCACCAAGAACAAGATCTGGAGGATGAGAACGGAGGGCCTGGGGGTTTTGAGCAGAGAGGATGCTATCGCCCTGGGGGCTACAGGCCCCATGCTCAGGGGCTCCGGGGTGGAGTGGGACATCAGAAAGGCCTACCCCTACTCAGGATACGGCGAGTTTGAGTTTGATATACCGACGGGCAGGAATGGAGACGTCTATGATAGGTATTTGGTGAGGATGGAGGAGATGCGCCAGAGCCGCCGCATCATCCTCCAGGCCCTGGAAAAGCTGCCCGATGGCCCCATCCACGCCATGGAGGGCAAACTCTACTTCCCCGATCCCGACTGGGTGAGGGGTGAACACAGAGACATAGCGGCCCTCATCCATCAGTTCAAGCTGGTGGTGGAGGGGTTCCATCCTCCCAAAGGGGAGGTCTATCAGTCTATAGAGGCTCCCAAGGGTGAGCTGGGGTTTTACATTGTGTGTGACGGTAGTCCCAAGCCTTACCGATTGAGAATAAGGCTTCCCTCTCTCATGAACCTTCAGACCTTGCCTCTGCTCTCTAGGGGACACAAAGTGGCAGACTTGGTGGCCATTATAGGCACCTTGGACATTGTTCTTGGTGACGTAGACAAGTAAAGGGGAGGTTTTCGAGATGCCCAAAGTGGTTATTGACGGAATAGAGATCGAGGTTCCCCCAGGGACAACCATCCTGAACGCTGCACAGCGGGTTGGCGTGGAGATCCCGGTCTTTTGTTATCATCCCTATTTGAAGCCAGCGGGCATCTGTAGGATGTGTCTGGTGGAGGTGGAAGGGATGCCTCGCCTTCTCCCGGCATGTATTACAGAGGTCCAGGATGGATGGGAGATTTATACCAACAGCGATCGGGTGAAGGATGCCAGGGAGTGGCTGTTGGAGTTCGTCCTGGTGAATCACCCCTTGGAGTGTCCCATTTGTGATGAGGCCGGGGAGTGTGAGCTTCAGAACTTCGTTTTCAAGTTTGGGGAGCCCAGGAAGCGCCTCTACGATGAGCCTTTCAAGTATCCCACCCGTTATCTGGGTCCTCTCATAGTCCATCAGATGAACAGGTGCGTACTGTGCAGGCGGTGTGTGAGGTTCAGCGACGAAGCGATGGGGGGTACAGACTGGGGCGTTTACGAGAGGGGTTACAGGACCATCGTGGGGCCCTATGAGAGGGACGTGTTTGCCCAGAAGTATACGTTCAATATGGAGGCTTTGTGCCCCGTGGGTGCCATCACCTCCAACATTTATCGCTATAAGACCAGGATCTGGAAGCTGGACTTTACCAACAGTGTCTGTGCTCATTGTGAGGTGGGTTGCTGGCTGGACCTGGGTGAAAGGGATGGTCAGCTCCTGAAGGTCCTCCATAGGAGGGGTTATCCTTCCCCCTGGATCTGTGACAAGGGAGGGTACGGTTTTGAGTATGTGAACCATTCAGAGAGGATCACTGTTCCCCTCAGGAGGGAAGGCAACAGATTGAGGGGGGTCACCACGGATGAGGCCCTGGAGTTTGTGGCCGGAAGGCTGAAAGGATTGGTGGAAAGTGGCGGGAAAGTGGCTGCTCTGGTCTCCCCCCACCTCACTTGTGAGGACTATCTCCTCATGGGTAGCTTCATGAAGGAGGTGGTGGGCAGTGACTATCTGGATTACCGCCTCTACGGGGGCAACACCTATCCTGAGAGGCCTGCCGTAGACTCTCTGGAAGGCGTGGAGAAGGCCGAAGCCTATCTGGTGGTGGGAGAGGACCTGAGTGTCCACCACCCCGTCCTGGCCTTGAGCGTGGCTAAGGGTTGCAAGGAGGGAAGAGCATCCCTTTATCTTATAGTCACCGGCGATTCTTTCCTCTTTAAGTTTGCCGCTGAACACGCCAATCCCCTTCCTGGAAAGGAAGAGAAAGTGTTAGAGGCCCTGGCGTCGGTCTTGGGGGGCAAAGATTACGCGTCTCTTCTGGAGGGCACCGAAGTTTCTGAGGATACCCTGAAGGCAATGGCTCAGGGCCTGCAGGAGAAGAAACCCCTTATCATTGGCGGAAGCCGGCTCACCCCTGAGGGGAGGGTCCTTCTCAAGGGGGTGGGCGAAAGGCTGGGGATTACGCCTCTCTTCCTGGACTGGGGGAGCAACTCCAAAGGGGCCTTCCAGATGGGCTTCTGGTCTCCAGGAGGGGAGAGCGTTGAGGACATCCTCAATAAGTGTGTCTCTGGAGAGATAAAGGGTCTCTTTGTCTCTTCTATGGACCTCTTCAGGGACTATCCCAATGGTACCTTGGTGAAGGAGGCCCTCTCCAATCTGGACTTTTTGGTGGTTCACGACATGTTCTTCACCGAGACAGTGGCCTACTCTGACTGTTATCTCCCAGCTACCAGCTTTGCTGAAGATGGCGGCACCGTGGTTAACATGTTCTGGGAGGCCAAGAAGAGGAACAGGGCCTTTAAGCCAAAGGACGAATCTATGCCCCTGTGGCAGGTGGCTTTGGGTCTCTCCAGGAAGTGGGGAAGGCCTCTGGGAGACTTTGGAACCGTAGAGGATGTCACCCCCCTGGTGAGAGAAAGGCTCTCTCAGGTGGTGGAGGCACCCTCCACCCTTGGTGGTGTAAAGGCTGCCCACCTGAAAGGGGATATCCCCGCTCTCTTTGAGTATCCCTTCTACAGGGCAGGGATGAGAACCGATTTCTGCAACGCTTTTGTTCAACTTGTCCCTGAGCCATACGTGACCCTCAATCCGGAATACGGGGACGAGCTGGGCTTCAAGAACGGTGATATAGTCATCATGGAGGTGGACGGAAATCAGTTCCGTATGAAGCTCTTCTTCAGGGATGAGGTGCCCAGGGGAGGGGCCATAGTCTCTAGGGGCTTCTCTGACTTCCCCATCACCAGAGCGCTGAAGGGCCTTTGGTATAGGGGGATAGAACTGAGAGCTGCCAAGGAGTGAGCCATGATAGTGGCCATTATTGTAGTGGCAGTAAAGCTGTTGATTCTCTTTGCGGTCCTCATGCTCTTTGTGGCCTACGGCACGCTGGCGGAGAGGAAGGTGTCTGGACACATCCAGGATAGGTTGGGTCCTTATCACTGTGGGCCTCATGGTCTACTACAGCCTCTAGCTGACGGTCTCAAGCTCTTTTTCAAAGAGGATATTGTAGCTGCGGAGTCAGACAAGATTCTCTACTATCTGGCCCCCATGATAGCCATTGTTCCAGCGATCCTGGCCATTGGGGTTATCCCTTTCGGGGAGAGTATCACCCTCTTCGGCAGGAAGATCGACCTGGTGGTCACCGATATCAACGTGGCCCTCTTGTATCTATTGGCCGTTTCTTCCTTCTCTGTTTATGCCATCGTATTTGGCGGGTGGTCTTCCAACTCCAAGTATCCCCTTCTGGGGGGGCTGAGATCTGCCGCTCAGTTTATCAGTTATGAGCTTATCCTGGGTCTCTCCATTATGGGAGTCATCATGGTGGTGGGCTCCTTCAGCCTGGTGGATATCGTTCACTACCAAAAGAGCATGTGGATGGTGGTTTATCAGCCCTTGGCCTTCATCATTTATATGATCGCTGCCACTGCTGAGCTGAACCGTCTTCCCTTTGACCTGCCCGAGGCTGAGTCGGAGTTGGTGGGTGGATACCATACTGAATACAGCTCCATGAAGTTTGCCATGTTCTTCCTGGGGGAGTATGCCAACATGACGGTCACCTCGGCGGTGGCCGTATGCCTGTTCTTGGGTGGATGGTACAGCCCTGTCTCCTTTCTCTCCTGGATACCGGGTCCCATCTGGTTTGTTGTAAAGCTCGTTGCCGTCTTCTTCTTCCTCCTCTGGCTCCGCTGGACTTATCCTAGGTTTCGTTATGATCAGCTCATGGTCTTTTCTTGGAAGTACCTCTTGCCCCTGGCCCTTGTGAACATCCTGGCCACGGGTGGAGTGATGATCCTTTTTGGGGGGATTTAAGCCATGGTTGGGCCACTACTTAAGGGTCTAAGGGTCACCTTTGGCCATCTCTTTAAACCTGCGATAACCGTCAAGTATCCCTATGAAAAGAGACCTGTGGCTGAAAGATACCGGGGGCGTCACGTCCTCAAACTGGACGAAGACGGGAGAGAGAAGTGTTGTGCCTGTGGCCTCTGTGAGGCTGTGTGCCCTGCTGGGGCTATCACCCTTTACGGTGCTGAAGACCCCGAGTTCAAGAGATCAGATGTGGGGAAGATAGCCGAGGTCTATGAGATAGACTATTCCAGGTGCATCTTCTGCGGTTATTGCGTGGATGCATGTCCCAGGGGAGCCATAATCATGACCACGGACTACGAGCTTACGGTACCTGGCCCTGGCAGGGGCCATCTATACAAGGATAAGAACTGGCTTTTTGAGAAAAGAGGTGGAGAGTAGCCATGATGATCAATGCCTGGGACGTGGTCTTTTTCTTTCTGGCCGGGCTGATTCTCTTGTCGGCCTTGGGGGTGGTCTTTATCAGACATCCTGTTTACTCGGCCCTCTCCCTCCTGGCCAACCTCTGTGTGACGGCCATACTCTATCTTTCCCTTATGGGGGCCCCTTTTATAGCTATGGTCCAGATCATCGTCTATGCCGGGGCCATAATGGTCTTCTTCCTCTTTGTCATAATGCTCATGAACTTGAGCAAGGGAGAGTATCAGGAAAGGGCGGTCCCTTGGAGGCTTTTGTTGGGTTTGGGGGCGGCCGCTCTCTTCGCCTTTCAGATCTTTATTCTGGCGGGTGAGTGGAGGGGGGTTCTTTCCCCTGGGGCCGGGGGCTTTGGGGTGAAGGCTCTCTCCCATTTCATATTTACTCGGTACATTCTGGCCTTCGAATTGGTCTCCGTTCTCATTTTTGTGGCGGCTTTGGGAGCTGTGGCCCTGGCCAAGAAGAAGCTGTAGGAGGGGAGAAAGGTGGGTGTGGGACTCTTTCAATACACGGTTCTTAGTGTGTTGGTCTTCCTCTTGGGGGCTCTGGGTCTCATGATCAGGAGGAATGCCATTATCATGTTTCTCTGCATGGAGCTTATGCTCAACGGTGTGAACATTCTCTTCATGGCCCTGGCCAGGAGCAAAGGCTCCGTGGAGGGGCAGGTCATAGTCCTTTTTGTTATGGCCGTGGCAGCTGCCGAGGCGGCTATAGGTATGGCCATCATCACCTCCTTCTACAGAAGTAGGGGGGGCATTGGTGTGGATAGGGCAGACCTAATGAAGTGGTGAGAGGAGAAGACCCATGATGGTGTTAATTTTAGCCGTAGTCCTTATCCCCCTTCTGGGAGCCACTATAAATGGTCTTTTCTGTTGGTTTACCAAGAGGAAGGCTCACATCATTGCTGTTCCAGCTATTGCTATACCGGCCATCGTTTCCCTCATTTTGTTGGCTAGGGTATTGCAAGGTGAGCGATTTGATCAGGTGCTTTATTGGTGGATTCCTCTAGGGGATTTTCGGGTTCCCATTGGCTTTCTCTTGGATGAGCTCTCGGCCATTATGATAACTACTGTCACTTTTGTTGCTACCTGGATTCACGTCTACTCCATAGGTTATATGGACCACGAAACCCCTAGGGGATATGCCAAGTACTTTTGCTATCTCAACCTTTTCGTCTTCTTCATGCTCACTCTGTGTCTGGCTAACAACTTCCTCCTCATGTTTGTGGGCTGGGAAGGAGTGGGCCTCTGCTCTTATCTACTCATTGGTTACTGGTACGAGAAGGCCAGTGCTGCCAATGCCGGCATGAAGGCCTTCGTGGTAAACAGGATTGGTGATTTTGGTTTCATGATTGGCCTCTTCTTGATCTACAAACACTTGGGAACCCTCCTCTTCTCCCAGGCCTTCGCCAGCGCCGAACAATTGAGCGTAGGAGTGGCTACCCTCATCACATTACTCCTCTTTACCGGGGCCACCGGTAAATCGGCCCAGATTCCCCTCTATGTGTGGTTACCTGATGCCATGGAGGGTCCCACCCCTGTCAGCTCCCTCATCCACGCTGCTACCATGGTGACAGCGGGTGTCTACATGGTGGCAAGGACTCATGCCCTTTTCAATATGGCTCCCCTTTCCATGGAGGTGGTGGCCTCCATCGGGGCAGCCACGGCCCTTATGGCTGCCACTATGGCTTTGGTGAACAACGATTTGAAAAGGATATTGGCCTACTCTACGGTGAGTCAGCTGGGTTACATGTTTGTAGGTGTAGGTGTGGGTGTTTATGCGGCGGGTATTTTCCATCTCTTTACCCATGCCTTTTTCAAGGGCCTCATGTTCCTCACGGCGGGTTCCGTCATGCATGCCCTCCATGGTGAGTTGAACTTACAGAAGATGGGAGGGCTCATCAAGAAGATGCCCATCACGGGGTGGACCTTTGTGGTGGGTGCTTTGGCCATAGCGGGTATTCCCCCCTTGGCTGGTTTCTGGTCCAAGGATGAAATCCTGGCTGGGGCTTTCATGGGAGGGCATAGGATCATCTGGGCTGTGGGCACGTTTACCGCTTTCCTCACAGCCTTTTATATGTTCCGGCTCATCTTCCTCACCTTCTTTGGAGAACCCAGGGAGAAACACCTCTACGACCACGCCCACGAGTCGCCCCCTGTAATGACCATTCCCCTTATAGTGTTAGCTGTGGGATCGGCAGTGGTGGGACTTCTGGCCCTGGCTCCCCATGGCGGTATTGTGGGATTCCTTAACAGGACTCTGGGTGAGGCCCACGAAGCTGCTGGCCACGAAGGGGGTCTCACTTACATACTTATGGTTATCTCTGTGGCTATGGGGGTGGCGGGCGTTGTCCTGGCTTACTTCATGTACATGAAGCGTATGCCTGACCCTGTAGCCATGGCCAGGAATTTCAGACCCGTATACACCCTGCTTTACAATAAATACTACGTGGACGAGATCTACTTTGCCTTCATAGTCAATCCTGTGGTTGGGGGCTCCAGATACGCGCTGTGGAAGTTTGTGGACGTGATCATCATTGATGGGGCTGTCAATGGCGTGGGAAGGCTCTGCCGGCTGGTGGGCGGGGGGCTCCGATATATCCAGACGGGTTTCATACCCGACTATGCCTGGATGATATTAGTTGGGGCCGTGGTGATCTACTGGATCGGGAGACTATTCTAGTAAAGGAGTGGAGAGATGGGTGGTTTGGGTTTCCCTATTTTGACCGTGGTCACGTTCTTTCCCCTGGTAGGGGTTCTGATTCTCCTCTTTGTGGACAAGGGGAGCAAAAGAGTTCTGCGATGGACGGCCTTTGTCACCACGGTGGTGGAGTTCCTCCTCTCTCTGCCACTCTACTTTAAATTCCAGCTGGGTACTCATCATTTTCAGTTTGTGGAGAAGATATCCTGGATAAAGATCTTGGGGTCTTATTACCATTTGGGCATAGACGGAATTACCCTCTTTTTAGTGCTTCTAACTACCTTCCTCACCATGCTCTCTATCCTGGCTTCTTGGACTATAGATAAACATGTGAAGGAGTATATGATCTCTTTCTTGTTGTTGGAGACCACGATGGTGGGCGTTTTCTGCTCCCTTGATCTCCTTCTCTTCTATCTCTTCTGGGAGGCCATGCTGGTGCCCATGTATCTCCTCATCGGGGTGTGGGGAGGTCCTAGGAGGGTTTATGCCGCCATCAAGTTCTTCCTTTATACCATGGCGGGTTCCGTGCTCATGCTTGTCTCCATCATCTACCTTTACTATCACCACTACAAGGTGGCAGGAGATCTCACCTTTAACTTGGCCAGTCTCCTTTCCACTCCTGTGGCGGCGTCGGTGGCTCCCTGGCTCTTTCTGGCTTTTGCCCTGGCCTTTGCCATCAAAGTGCCCATGTGGCCCTTCCACACGTGGTTGCCTGACGCCCACGTGGAGGCCCCCACTGCGGGCTCTGTTATCCTGGCGGGCGTCCTCCTGAAGATGGGGACCTACGGCTTTCTCCGTTTCTGTATGCCCTTTTTCCCCACGGCCACCCTCCACTTCAGCTATCTCTTTCTCACCCTGGCAGTCATCAGCATCATCTACGGTGCTTTAGTGGCCATGGTTCAGGACGACGTGAAAAAACTGGTGGCCTACTCTTCGGTGAGCCATTTGGGTACCGTGATGTTGGGACTCTTTGCCCTGAATCTTCAAAGCGTCTCGGGTGGGGTCCTTCAAATGATAAATCACGGCCTATCTACGGGTGCGCTGTTCCTTCTGGTGGGTATGATATACGACAGGAGACACACCAGGCTCATCAAAGAGTTCGGCGGTATCGCCAAGGTGATGCCCATCTTTGCCACCTTCTTCATGATCGCCACCTTTTCCTCCATAGGTCTGCCTGGACTTAACGGGTTTATTGGTGAGTTTCTTTCTCTGGTGGGTGCCTTCAAGACCTATCCCGTCTTTGCCGTACTGGGTACTACAGCCACTGTCCTGTCTGCTGCCTACATGCTCTGGATGTACAAGAGAGTTTTCTTCCACGAGGTGACAGTGGAGGCTAACAAGGAGCTCAAGGATCTCTCTTTTAGGGAGTTCATGATCATGCTCATGGTGGTTATTCCTATGTTCTGGATAGGACTTTATCCCAAGCCTGTTCTGGAGAGGATGGAGCCTTCAGTGCTGAACTTCATCTCCCAGGTGAAGGGGAGGGTGTCTGCCCAGAAGGAGTTTTCTCCCCAGGGAAAGGAAAGGGTATCTATGGCGGCCTTTATTGTGGAAAATAAGGAGTTGAGGTGAGATCATGACAGGTGGGATTGATATCAGTATAAGGCCCCTATTGCCTGTTGTAGTCCTCACGGTGACAGCTGTGGTGGTGCTTTTTGTGGATGTCTTTAGCCCCAGGGAAAGGGAGAGCCACTATGGCTATCTGGGAGTGGCGGGTATTGCCCTGGCAGCTTGGTTCGCCTTGGGGCTCTGGGGTAAGGGGAGCCTAACCTTCACCCAGACCTTTATCACAGATAAACTCTCTGTGCTGACCACTTTGATTTATCTCCTTATAGCCGCCCTCACCTTTCTCTTTTCTCCTGGATACCTCCACCACGAGGGGAGGAATCTGGGTGAGTATTATGCCTTGGTCCTTTTCGCCGTGGTGGGCCTCATCTTCATGACCTCCGCCCAGCATCTCATCCTCTTCTTTGTGGGCTTGGAGGTTCTCTCCATAGCCCTGTATGCCCTGGCGGGCTTTGTTCGCCAGAGGGACCTTTGCAACGAGGCGGCCCTCAAGTATCTTTTCTTGGGAGGCTTCTCTTCTTCTATTCTTCTCCTGGGGCTTGCCTTCATCTACAGTGTGACGGACACCCTTTACCTCCGTGGGGTGGCCAGTTATGTGGTTGCCCATGGGGCTTCGTCCACCCTTATCCTGGGCATGAGCTTGGTGATGGTGGGCTTTTTCTTCAAGATATCGGCAGCTCCCTTCCACGCATGGGCTCCAGATGTCTATGGTGGCGCCCCTGCTCCCGTGGCTGGTTTTATGGCCACCGCTGCTAAAGTAGCCGTCTTTGCCGTTCTCCTACGTTTTCTGGATTCGGCGGTCTTCCCATTGAGGAGTCATTGGATGGCCATGGTTACCGTGGTCTCCGTCCTTTCTATGGTGATAGGGAACTTTGCCGCCTTGCGCCAGGAGAATATTAAGAGGATGTTGGCCTACTCCAGCATTGCCCATGCCGGTTATGCTTTGGTGGGTGTGGCTGCAGCTTCCCGACAGGGTGGAGCTGCTGTGGTCTTCTATATGCTGGCTTATTCTCTTATGAACCTGGGGGCCTTTGGTGTAGTGGCTTTGGTGGGACGTCAAGGGGAGGGCTATGTGAACATATCCGACTACGCCGGGCTGGCGGCCAAGAGGCCTGTTTTGGCGGCAGCAATGGCCATCTGCCTCTTCTCTTTAGCGGGTATCCCGGGCACTGCGGGGTTTATGGGGAAGTTCTACGTATTTGCCTCGGGTGTGAAGGCTAACCAAATCCCCTTGGTGGTCATCGCCGTCATCAACAGCGCCGTGGCGGCTTATTACTATCTCAGGGTGGTCTACATGATGTACATGGAGGAGCCCAAGGAGGAGTACCAGATTGTCTTCCATCCTGCTGCTGTTTTCGCCCTTTTGGTGATAGTGGTGGGTATTTTCCAACTGGGCATTATTCCCGGGGGGCTTCTTTCTGCTTCTTACAGTTCTTTTGCCTGGTTCACCTTCTAGGGAAGCCCCTTCGTATATAAAAAGGGGGACGAAGAGAGTCGTTCCCCTTTTTTCTTTTGCCAATCTTCCTTTTAAGGATTAAATTTGATGTGAAATATGGAGGGAGGGGGGAGGGTGGACTTTCTAACCCTGGTTTCTGACGTTTGTGGGATCATCTGTGCCTATACCAGCCTCAAGAGGGGGATAAGGGCTGTCCTATCCCTTTTGGTGGACAACCTCTCCCTGGAAGGGGCCTGCCTTTTTCTTACAAGAGGGAGGGTCTATGTGTGGCCGGATGATGTTGAGTTCCATGAATACCGGATGGCCTTGGAGGGGGGGGCAGTGGAGGGTATGGAAGTGGTTCCCTTGCCCAAAATGAGGGGGGAAGGGAGAGGGTATCTGGTGGTGAGGAGGAAGAGGGTTCTGTCTTCCGAAGAGAAGAGGCTCTTGGAAGTGGTGGCCAGACAATTAGCCCAGTTTTTGCGGCATGTCCGGATCCAGAAAGAACTGAAGGCGGGTGCCCGGCTCTTGTTGGATCTGTATTCTGCAGGTCGGGAGCTGGGTTCCGTTTTGGACAGGAAGGAACTGGCCCAGAAGCTGGCCGAATATGCCCGGGAGTTTTCAGGGGCTGATCTAGTGAATATCACCCTTTTTGAGGGTGAAGGGAAGCATTCCTCCTTGGCCCTTTTTGTGGGGAAGGAAGATGGGGACATCATCAAGTTTTACAATGAAGGTCTCTACAGAAGGGTGGTGGTACCTCTGGCTACTACCAAGGGCAACTGGGGGGTGCTGGAGTTTTATCTACCCCGGGAGGCCACTTTTAGTCGCCACCAGAAGAGGGTCATTCACATATTGGCGGAGCTGGCGGGCACCTTTCTGGAGAACATCACCCTTTATGACCGTCTGAAGTTCCTTTTGGAGGAGAGGGAAAAGAGGATCAGGTTTCTTTCCATCCTTTATCAGGTGGGTAACGCCTATAGGTGGACCTCTGAACTGAGGAAGCGGTTTTTCCTGGCCCTTCGGGCCCTCACCGATCCCCAGAAAGGTTTGGGATTGCCCGAGGCCTACTTTTTTATCAGGGACGAGGCCAAGGGGGTTCTTAAAGGAGTGATGGGAATCTCTTGGTCCGAAGTGTCTCCCTGGGGTGACCAGGATTGGACCGTGGATGAAGAGTATATTGGAAGGATAGAGGGGTCTCCGGCTTTTCGCGATTTGAAGGATGTGGTCCCATCTGGTCCTCCCTGGAATAAGTTGGAGAGGGGGGAGGTGGTGTACCTTTGCCATGGTAGTACCTTGCCCTTCATGAATGAGGGGATGGTTTATGTGGTCTTCCCCCTTATGGCAGGTGATAATCTAGTGGGAGCCATTCTGGTGGGGAAGGAGGGAGGATTTGATTCTGAGGAGGTCCATTTTCTCACCATGTTCTCCCATCAGTTGGCCCTGGCCGTGGAGAGTGCCAGACTCCAGGAGGTATTGAAGGTGACGGGGAGGGAGTTGAAGGAGGCTCAGGAGAGATTCCTCCACTCCGAGAAGCTGGCTGCCTTGGGGGAGTTGGCGGCTAGGGTGGCCCATGACCTTAAAAACCCTCTCGTTGCCATAGGGGGCTTTGCTCGTCGCCTCCACGAAAAGATGGCAGAGGATTGCCCTGATAAGGTGTACACGGGGACCATTCTCAAGGAGGTAGAGGAGGCGGAGAAGATACTCTCCAACGTTCTGGGATACGCCAGGGTTCCCAGTCTAAGGAAGAGGTTCGCCGATATCAATTCCCTTCTGGATGATGTTCTTTTCCTCCATGCCGAGGAGATGAGAGACAGGAATATCGCCTTGGTGAAAAAGTTGGATCGAAGTCTGCCTCCTGTTTCCATAGACCCAGCTCAAATGAGGCAGGTTTTCATGAACCTCGTCTCTAATGCCCTCCAGGCCATAAGGAAGAAGGGTTCCATCGCTGTTTCCACTTCTAAGGAGGAAAGTAACGGCCGGGAGTATGTGAAGGTGGAGATCTCTGATACAGGGGGGGGGATACCTGAAGATGTATTGCCCAACATTTTTAATCCCTTCTTCACCACTAAGAGCACCGGCACGGGGCTGGGGCTCTCTATCGTCAAGAGGATAGTGGAGCTCCACGGGGGTGAGATCCGGGTGGTGAACAATCCCCCTATAGGCGCCACCTTCGTTATTTACTTACCATTGGGGGAAGAAGGTGAAGGTTCGGATCGGTCGTCATAATGAGGTCTTGGGCGTATCTTCCAGGAACCTTACCAAGTTAAGGGTAAGGGCTCGGGAAAAGAGCAGGAGGCTCCAGGATCTGGGGGAGATTCTGGAGGCCGCCTTTGACGCTCTCCGAGAAGGTATCCTCATCATTGATCAAGAGATGAACGTCATGGTCCTTAACAAGTACATGCGGGAGCTCTTTAGAATTAGGGAGGATTACCGAGGCAAGAAATGCTATCAGGTGATCCAGGGTTCGGTCATTCCATGTCGAGGAAGCTCTTGTCGGAGGGCCATGCTCAAGGGAGAGGGAGAAGAAGAGGAGCTGGTGCTCATCATTGATGGTGAGAAGAGGATCTTTGAGGTGAGAACTTACCCCTGGAGTGTTAGGGATGGGGCTGTGAAAGGGGTGATCAGGACCTTCACTGACGTGACCCATAGGAGGGCCGTAGAAGAGCTCCAGATCTTGGCAGGGGTTTCCAAGTACATGGCCCACACCGTGAGAAATGCCATGGTGCCCATGGGAGGGTATATCAGAATAATTGCCAGGGAGTGTGAGAATGACAAGACGGCCCCCTATTTTCGCATAGTGGAGAGGGCCTTGGAAGATTTAGAGGATGCGGTGGACGAATACACCGATTTCATTAAGGTTAAGGGAGAGGGTGCTTGCGAGACTTTAGATCTTATGGAGGTGATTCAGTCACTACCAGAGCTGATAAAGGGGGAAGAGGCCAAGAAGGTAGGTCTTCACCGATACATGAATGGGATTCCTCTCACCTTCCACATCCGCCCTGGCTCTTTCGTTATCCTGGGCAACAGGGATCTTTTTGTCAAGGGCCTTCTCTATATGGTGAAGGGAGGCTTTCAGGTCTGCCATGAGTTTTGTGAAAGTGGCGGCAGCTTCGAAATAGAGGCAGAAGTGAGACCTGGGGCTCTGGTCTTGCTGGGTAGACTTCGGGGCGTGGAGATTCCCGAGAGCCTCTTGGTCACCATGTTTCAACCCTGGACCCATGCTCGACAGGAGCCATCTTTCCACCACTGGAGTGTGGCTATCTTCAACGAGGTGGTGAAGAAGCACGGAGGGAGATTGGTGGTGAGGAGGGAGGAGGGTTTAACCCTCTTTCACGCCAGTTTTTCTCAGGAGGGTGTCTCTGAGAACTTTTAGTTCCTGGCTTTTGGCTGTCCAGGCCCCCGAGAGGTACAAAATCCCCCCCTGGAGTAAGGCTCCCCCTATCCATGTGGCCTTCTTGATGGTGGGGGCCTGATGGTGAAAGGGGGCTAGATGGAGGTAGAAGAGGGAGCCCCCTATCAGTAGGACTAGAGCGGGAAGGTTTCTTAATGTGGCTTTTATGAAGGCGCCCCAGTTGGGTCCCTGTCCCCGCTTTTCCAGGAGAATCAGGAGGACTGTCAGATTGAAGGCGGAGGCCAGGGATGTGGCTAGGGCCAATCCTGCGTGTTTTAGGGGGATCATGAGGATAAGGTTCAATACGATGTTCACTATCAAGGTGGCAATGGCCACCTTCACGGGGGTCTTCATGTCCTTCTGGGCGTAGAAAACGGGAACCACCACTTTAACGGTGGCGAAAGCTCCTAACCCCAGGGCGTAGCAAAAGAGGGCTTTCCCCGTAGCCTGGGCTGCCTGCCATGTGAAGGCCGCCCTCTGGAAAAGGGTGGAGATGGTGGGGGTGGCAAAGATGAGAAGCCACGCCAGGGCTGGGAGGGTGATGAAGAGTACGAGGGACAGGCCGAAGGTGAAGGTTTCCCGGAAGGCGTTTTCGTCTTCCAAGGTCTGTTGTTGGGAGAGGGTGGGGAGAATGGCTGTTCCCAGTGCGATTCCAAAGAGGCCCAGGGGAAACTGGACCAGCCTGTTGGCATAGTAAAGGTAGGACACACTCCCTGGGGGCAATAGGGAGGCTAGGATGGTGTCTACAAAGGTGTTGATCTGGTTGATGGCCAGGCCAAAGACCGAGGGGAGCATGAGGGTCACCGTCTCTAGCACCCCTGGATGGAAGATACGGAAGGTGGGTTTTAGCTTCCAACCCTTCCTGTACACGGTGGCGATTTGCAAGATCAATTGGAGGACCCCGCCTATGAAGACGCCCCAGGCAAGGGCGAAAACAATATTCTTCTTACCATAGGCTACCAGGAGGGCGGTGATCATGGAGATGTTAAGGAGTACAGGGCTGAAGGCGGGTATGGCGAAGTGTTTTAAGGCATTGAGGAGGGCCATGGTGAGAATGGCCAGTCCCATGAAGAAGATGTAGGGGAAGGTGATGCGGGTGAGGCTCACGGTGAGGGCCATTTTGTGGGGGAGCCGGGAAAATCCCGGTGCAGTTGCTTTTACCAACAAGGGGGTGAAGAGCTCTCCCAGGATGAGGAGGAGGGTGAGGATGAGGAGAAAGAAGGAGAAAGCGCTGTTGAGGAACTCCTGGGCTTCGTCTTGGGAGTTTTTTAGGTGGTACTGGGTGAAGACGGGGATAAAGGCAGCACTTAGGGCTCCTTCACCCAGGAGCCTACGGAAAAGGTTGGGAATCCGGAAGGCCACGAAGAAGGCGTCTGCTATGTTGGAGGTCCCTAGGAGGCTGGCTATAAGAATATCTCTAACAAAGCCCAGAATGCGACTCAAGAGGGTGAAGGAGCTGATAACCAGGGTGGCTCCCGCCACGCCTTTTTTATGGTCCTGGGCCATGTTATTCCCCGTGATTCGTGGTTCCCTTCTCCCACCACGAGAAGAGGGCGTTGCCCGCCCACCATGATATGAGGGCAAGGAAGACACCCGCTATGATGTCTACCACATAATGATAGCGGTGGTACACCGTGGAAAGGATGAGGCTGGAGATTAGAGGTAGGTATACCCAAAAGAGTCTTCTGCTAAATCTGGCTGCCAGGAAGAGGCAAACCAGGGCCACGGCTGTGTGGCCACTGGGGAAGCAGTCGTGGGGGGTTGGTTCTAATATGTTCAGCAAGGCTTTGAGCTGGTCTGTGAGGAAGATACCTTTCAAAGGGACCTGGTGGGGAAGGGTGAAGCGGGGGCCAATGGCAGGGACCACCAGGTATCCCAGGTAGGAGAGATAAAAGGCCAGAAGGATCACGGTGGCTGAGAGCCTGAAACCTCTGTAGTTCTTTTTCTTGTAAAGGAGCACGCCTAGGACGATGGGTATAAAAAAATAGGACATGTAAGCCCACTGTAGATATTCGGTCAACCAGGGATTGATCCACCTTTCCAGCCATTGGGTGGGATTCACGCCGAAGATCCAGTGGTCGATGCGGATGAGGAGGGGGTCATAGTTGTTGGGGTTTATTCCGTGGATCACCCCTTTGAGATTCATGAAGTTGAGGGGGACCACAATGAGGACGTACCAGTGGCGCAGGTGAAAGGAGAAGGGGTCCTTTTCCCCGGCTGTGGCCCAAGGGATGAGGAAGCAAGCCAGGGCAGTTAGTAGGTTTATGGTGGTGTGTATGACCCAGTTGGGGATCCTATCCCGGTTGAGAATGGTTAGAAGAGTCATGATTCCACAAAAGACTATGGTGAGAAGATCTTCTATGCGAATTTTCTTTCTCATCAAAGGGCCATCTTTACGTCCCCCAGCCTTTCAGGTCAAGAAAAGAAGGAGGTTTTTTATTCTTGAAAAGCCCTTGGGGATGTGCTTAAAAAGGGAAAGAAGAGGGGAAAGGGGAGGTACCGGTGGGCTTGTTTAGGAGGTTGCGCTCTAAGAACTACTCGCTTCTGCTCTTCTCCCAATACGAAAAAAAGAGAGAGGTCAGCTTCACCCTCCTTGCCCCTTTTATCATTTCTATTCTCCTTTTTCTTTTGGTAGGGGCTAACACCCTCCTCATCAAGGACTACCTGCAGAAGAGGGCCAGAGCCTCCCAGGCTGATAGGCTGGAGGAAGATCTGGCCCAGTATCAGTTAGAGTTTCGTAAGCTGGCCGCTGAGTTGAAAGAGATGGAAGACAGGATGGTGAGGCTTCAAATCATGGATACTAGGATCAGGAAGCTGGCCCATTTGGATTCGGGTAATAAGGTTTTGGCCTTGGGAGGTCCTGAGGAGTTCTCTTTGAGGAAGAGAATGAGAGGTCTCCGGGAGAACACCCAGCGGCTCATTATGGAGGTCAAAAGGGATCTCTTCAGGGTAAGGAGGGTGGCCGCAGAGCAAGAGGAGAGCTTCCACGTTTTGGAGGAGTTTCTTAGGAGTCGGGAGGCCCTTCTGGCCCATACTCCTTTGGGTTTCCCGGTGAGGGGCTGGATCACCTCACCCTATGGTTACAGGAGGAGCCCCTTTACCGGTAGGAGGGAGTTTCACGAGGGTATTGACATAGCGGCTCCAGTTGGTGCCCCCGTTAAGGCCGCCGCCGATGGGGTGGTGGTTTTTGTCGGGATCAATGGCGGTTATGGTAAGATGGTGGTGGTGGATCATGGTTATGGCTATTCCACGGCCTACGGCCACTGCAGTAGGATCCTGGTGAAGGTGGGGCAAAAGGTGAAAAGGGGGCAAGTTATAGCCAAGGTGGGCAATACGGGGAGGAGTACGGCTCCCCATCTCCATTATGAAGTGAGGGTGGGGAAAATGGCCGTCAATCCCTATTACTATATGAAACTGGGACGGACCTTCCTTGCCTATAGAAGTTGATGTTCCGGGTTTTGGTTTCCTAAGGCTTTCCCATTTGGTGTGCGATTACAACGGGACTTTGGCCTGTGATGGCAGGATTCTGCCAGGGGTGAAGGAAAGGCTAAGGGGGCTTTCCCCTCTTCTAAAGATTCACGTGGTCACCGCCGATACCTTTGGAAGGGCGGTCAGGGAGCTGGCGGGGTTACCGCTTCGCCTCACCATTTTGGAAGGGGGTGGAGAGAGGGAGGCTAAGGCTCGTTATATATCTTCCCTTGCTGGCGGGGTGGTGGTTCTGGGTAACGGGGCCAACGATCTTTCCATGGTGGAGGCTGCCGATTTGGCCATAGCCGTTATGGAGGGTGAAGGGCTCTACGCCCCTCTCCTTTCCAGGTGCCATATAGTGGTAGGGAAGGTTTTGGAGGCCCTCGAGCTATTATTAAGCCCTGCCAGGATAAAGGCTACCCTCAGATTTTAGTAGACGATCACCCCTGCGTAACCCACCACCTGGGAATAGTCTCCAGTGATGTCCCCAGAGGTCATGTAACTTATGAGCCTGGCTTCTTCTGCTCCCAGTAGAAGGGAAGCCACCAAGGTGGCTACAGTGGGCATGACACCACACATACTGATGTTCTTCTGAACTACCCTTTGGTAAAGGGATTGGGGGTCTAATTGTAAAATGGCTTCAATGGCTGTTTGGTCCTTCTGTGAAGCTACTTCTTGGGGCTCGTAATGGCTCATGTCGGTGCTGGATATTATGAGGGCTTCTCCGTTCGTGAGGGTCTTTGCCAGGGCTTGGCCAATCTCTTGTGCCATCTCGAAAGAAGTGCCCATGAGGACGATGGGCACTATTTTGAGGTCGGGCCTGAAATACTGGAGGAAGGGGAGTTGTACCTCGAGGGAGTGTTCTGCTAGGTGGGCATTGACGTCTTCTTTGAGGAACTGGGAGTTTTCCAGAATCTTCAAAGCCAGTCCTTCGTCCACCTCCACCTCTCCCAGGGGTGTGGCCCAGGTCCCCTGGGTCATTATGGAGGCTTTGGCGCCCATGCCCGTGTGGTTGGGTCCCAGGAGTACCACCCTTTGGGGTATCTGGAGGTGAGAGTAGACGGCCCCTGCTACAGGTCCTGAGTACACATACCCTGCATGGGGAGAGACGGCTGCAATGGCTTTAATCCTTTGGGCCATGGGTAGTAGATACTGCTCTATCTGCTCCCTCAATCTCAAGGGGTCTCGGGGATAAAAGTACCCTGCTACTGCCGGTTTTCTGATCATTCTTTTCCCTCAAATATTCTGGTCCACTTATTCAAAAATTTATTCTTCAGTTCCGGCGGTGCAAATTTGATGGCGGTCTTTGTGAGATACTGGGTCCCCCTGGCCAGGGGGGATTTTTCCACCATCTTTCCGCCCCAGGGTACGAAGGTGACCAAGAGGATAATAATAAAAGCGTTGATGAGGAGGGCTTTTAGAAGACCGAAGGCCCCTCCCAGCATCCGGTCCATGATGTTTAGATCACCAATAATCAGGAGTTTACGGAACACGACCCCCAGGATGCCCATTACGAAGACAACGGCCACCAGAATGAGGAAAAAGGAGAAGATGTTGACCAGGGCTGGGAATGAAGGGAACCATTGCATGGCCCATTTGGCCAGGGGGGTGTAATAGTAGGCTGCCAGATAGATACCTGCCACGAAGCCAATCAGGGAAAGGATCTCTCTGAATAACCCTCTATAGATCCCCATGGACACAAAGAGGAGTATGATGAAGGCCATCGCTACGTCCAGGGGGGTTATTCCCATAATTTTACCTCTCCGTCAGCTTTAGAAGAAGATGAATCTCTTCCTCTTTTTCCCTTTTTTCAGGGCGTCTAAAGCGTCTTCTGCTTTGTCTATATCTCCCCACATGCCGTACTCTTTCACCACTTTTTGGTAACATTCCATGGCTTTCCCTTTTTCTCCCAGCTCTTCGTAGGTCTTGCCCAACCAGTATAGAGCTTCTGCTGCCACTTCGCCATTTTTCGCCCGATTATAAGCCGATAGGAAGCGGAGTTTGGCAGCTTTATATTCCTTGACCTTGTAGTAGAACTTGCCCACGTATATGTCGTGTTGGGCCAGCCTCTCTCTGCACTCCTTGAGGATCTGGCTACCCCTTAGGGCCCATGGACTGGTGGGATAGATCCTGATGAGCTTTTGGAAGGCCTTTATGGCTTTTTCCGTGTAGCTCTGGTCCCTGTCAGGGGGGAGCATAAGTTTGTAGTAGCACATGCCCAGCTTGTACTGTACATAATCGGAGTTGGGGCTTAGAGGATGGAGTTCGAGGTAGTCTTGATACGCTTGGGCGGCTTCTTCGTAATCTCCATCCCGGTAGTAAGCCTCGGCCAGCCCCAGGCGGGCTGTTCTGGAAAATTCGCTTTCCGGAGAGGATTCCAGGAGTTTTTTGAACCTCTCTTTGGCCGTGCCGAACTTTCTGCTGAAAAGGGCCTGTTCCCCACTCTTGTAGAGCTCTTCTGGGGATTCGGTTGCATTCTCCTTCTTTTTGCCCCAAAAGAGGCATCCAGAGATGAAGGGAAGGATGAGGAGCAGAACTATAAGTTTCTTCATATTCTAAGTCTCCTTTTCCATTCTTCTTCAAAGAAGCGCTCGTACAGTGCCTTCCATTCTCCGCTCCCTTCGGCTATGGGTTTGGACATCCTACCAATCTTTGCCCTTGCTTCTTGGTCTATGGTTTCCAGAACCCTCAACTCGTCGGAGAAGGTTTTGGTGAGCCTGCTTCTGAGTTTTTCTGGATCTGTAAGGGTAAGGCCTTCCTTTTCCATCTCATCTATCATCTTGGCCACTAGATGGAAGATACGTTCCCTACTGAAGCTCATAGTACCAGACCCCTCTCTCTGGCCAGTTTTTCCTTAACTCTTTGAAACATTTTGTGATAGCTAATGTGATGGGCTTCTATATCTTTTACATGGTCTTTTAAAAGGCGATGGACCTCTTCATCAATGGCTTTTTCCTTATCCACATCATTTTTGATCACCTTGAAGATCACCTTACCCACCTTCTCTTCCAAGGGATCCTTGCCTTGAACTAGACCTTCCCTTACCACCCGCCTAGCCAAAACCTTGGCTATCTGTTCAATGTGCTCATCCTTTAACTTCATCCTCACCTCCTGAGGAGATCAACCTTAGTCCTTGGGATCTCCCTTTTCAAGGTGATCCCTGTACCCTTGAAGAACCCATTTTTATCCTATATGGGAAAAAGGCTTATCCATCAACCTTGGGGGGTTGAACGATTAAACTGGTGGTGGCTACCAGAAATCCAGGCAAAATTCGTGAGATCCGGGCCCTTCTGGAGGGATTGGGTTATGAGATTCTTTCTCTGGATCATTATCCTCCCTTTCCCCCCGTGGAGGAGAGGGGAGAAACCTTCCGGGAGAATGCCCTGGAGAAGGCCCGGGCAGCGGCGAGGTTTACCGGGGAGATGGCCTTGGCAGATGACTCTGGATTGGAGGTGGATATCTTGGATGGGGCCCCTGGTGTGAAATCGGCCCGTTTTGGGGGCGAAGATATCTCCGATGCTCAGAGGTGTGAGCTCCTTTTGAAGAAACTGGAGGGCGTTCCTTTGGAAAATAGGAAGGCCAGGTTCCGCTGTGTTATCGCCCTGGTCACTCCCCGCGGGGAAGAGTATGTGGTGGAGGGTACATGTGAGGGGTACATAGCCTTGAAGCCCAAAGGTGGACACGGATTCGGTTACGATCCGGTTTTTTACCTCCCTTCTTACGGTAGGACTATGGCCCAGATCCCTCCTGAGGAGAAGAACAAGATAAGCCATCGGGCTCAGGCCCTGGCTAAGATGAAAGTCATTCTGGAAAGGCTGGCAGGTGGAAGATCATGAAAAGACTGGGCTTATGGTTTTTGGGGATGTTGTTTTTTTTTCCATGGGCTTACAGCGCCCATGGGGGTTCTATACCCCTGGTGAGCTCTGTGGGTGAAGCCAGGTTCGTCCTGGAGGGAGACGACAGGGCGGCTGACTTTAAAAAGGCGGTAAGAGCGGCCTTGGTGGATGCAGTGAAGAAAGAGGCGGCCCTTTTGGTGGAGAACCCCGAGGATCTGGTAGCTTTAGAAGGAGAGATAGAGGATAGGATAAAAGACTTTGTGGTGAAGTACCAGGTGTTGAAAGCTGTCTTTCTCCTCCCCGGGGAGTCGGAGGGTGAATCACAAAGGGGGGCAAAAGGTTATGGTGTATGGGAAGTGGAGGTGAAGGCTTACATTGATTCGGATCTTCTACAAAGGTCCATCACTGGGAGAGAGCCTGTGGAGGGGGGCTAATTAGGCGATGATCACCGTCCCTAATCTGCTCACTCTCTTGAGGCTTTGCTCCGTTCCCTTTCTCATCACGGCCCTGATTTATAGGAGGGTGGGGGTGGCCATAGCCATCTTTCTCTTTGCCTCGGTCACGGACGTGCTGGATGGCTACATAGCCAGGCGTTATCATCAGGGCAGCTATCTTGGCACCCTTTTAGACCCTTTGGCCGATAAGGTGTTGCTGGATGGAGCTTTTATTACCATGGCCCTCATGGGGTACTCGCCTCCCTGGCTGGCGGTGACGGTGGTTTCCAGAGATCTGTTGCTGGTGGGCGGGGTGGTCCTGGCGGCCATCTTTTTCGGTGGGGTGGTAGATGTGAAGCCAACCATCCTGGGGAAGGCCACCACCTTCTCCCAGGTGATGACCGTTTTTGCTACCCTTCTTATCCATGGTATAAACCTTTCCGCGGACCACCTCCTGGGCGCTTTGGAAATAGCCACTTTCTTGGTGACCCTGGCTTCGGGTCTGGATTATATTTATCGAGGGATCAAGGCCCTGTCTGAGGAGTTTTGATGAAGGGAGTGCTTATTGAGAGGGTTTTTCCCCACTCCATTGCCCACGAGGTGGGTCTAGAAGCAGGGGATAAGCTTTTGAAGGTGAACGATAGGGAAATTAGGGACCTTTTGGATTTCCGTTTTTATGTTTCTGGTGAGGAGAGGGTTGTCCTCCTTGTGGATAAAGGGAACGGGGAGCATTGGAAGGTGGAGATTGAGAAGGACCTCGATGAGGACTTGGGCCTTTTGTTGGAGGGCATAAGGCCTCGTCACTGTTCGTGTAAGTGCATATTCTGTTTCATGGATCAAATGCCTCCTGGCATGAGGCCTTCCCTTTATTTCAAGGACGACGACTATCGCCTCTCTTTCCTCCACGGCAACTACATCACCCTAACCAATCTCACTCGGGAGGATTGGGAAAGGCTCAAAGAGCAGCGCCTATCACCATTGTATGTTTCCGTCCACGCAACGGCTCCCCAGGTGAGGGCTTTTATGATGGGAAATCCCCGGGCAGCTAGAGGCTATGAGAGACTCAATGAACTGGTGGCCTTGGGTATAAAGGTCCATGCCCAGGTGGTTTTGTGCCCGGGAATCAACGATGGTGAAGTGTTGTGGGGGACCTTGGAAGATCTTTTGGCCCTCTTTCCTGGAGTGGCTTCTGTAGCCTTGGTACCTGTGGGGCTCACCAAGTACAGGGAAGGACTCTATCCTTTGAGACCCATGGACGGCGGCTATGCCAGGGCGGTGGTAGAGATGGGCCGTGCTTTTCGAGAGAAGGCTGTGGCTCTGGTAGGAGAGCCCTTCCTTTATTTGGCTGACGAATGGTACATAGCGGCGGGTCTTCCTTTGCCTTCCTTAGACTATTATAGAGACTTGGCCCAGTTGGAGGATGGAGTGGGAATGGTCTCCCTTTTCATGGAAGAGTGGCGGGAACAGGTGTCCTCTGGAGCAGATGAACCCGGGGCCCCTGTTTTGTTGGTAACAGGGGAGGCCTTTGCCCCTTATCTTGAGACTTGTCTGCGGTCTTCCCCTTGGGCCCCTTGGGCGAGGGTCCTAAAGGTGAAAAACCGGTTTTTTGGCCCCGGGGTGACTGTGGCAGGGCTCTTGACAGCCAAGGACGTGCTGGATGCCTTGGAGGGGGCTCCGGAGGGGGAAGTGATTATCCCCTCTGTAATGCTCAACGGCGAGGAGAGGTTTTTAGATGATCTCACTCCAGAAGAGGTAAGCCGCCTTTCTGGGAGGGAGGTGAAGGTGGTGGCACCCCACCCCGCCGCTTTAATGAAGGAGCTTTCCTCTTTGTCCCAGAGAGTAGCCAGGCTTTCCCAAGGTTCTCTCTAAATTAGCTCTCCGACAAAGCTGCTTATCTTTTCGCCAATGTCATGGCCCAGGCGTTGGGACAGTTCTTGCCCGGCGTCCAGAGCTACGGGGATGAGTTCATTCTCCAGGCGCTCGGGTGTGAATCGAGTGATGGGCCCCGAGATGGAGAGTCCTCCTATCACCTTCAGGGTGTAATTGAAGATGGGCACTCCTACGCATCTCACCCCTTCCTCTTGCTCTTCCATGTCCAGGGCGTATCCCCTCTCCCTCACCTCCTCTAGGTGCTCGAACAGTTTGGATCTGCTGGAAATGGTGTTAGGGGTGAAGGCGGGGAGGTCTTCTTCGGGATATAGGGCTTCCAACTCAGCCTGGGGGAGGTGGGCCAAAATGGCTTTTCCCAGGGCGGTGGAATGGGGATGGAAGCGGGTGCCCACCCTAGAAACGACCCTTACTGACTGGGTGGTTTCCTCAGACATGAGATAGACCACGAAGCCGCTCCTCATGTCCCCCACGTAGGTGGTCTCGTTGCACTGTTCCTTAACCTTCTCCAAGATGGGGCGTGCTTGTTTGAAGAGATGGAGCTGCTTTGTGTAAACCTGACTCAGCTCGAAAACTTTGAGCCCCAAGCGGTAATTGCCGGAGATCTTGGACTGTTCTACATAGCCTCGATACTCCAGAGTGGCCAGTAATCTCTGAACATTGTTCTTGTGGAGCCCCAGCCTTCTGGCCAGTTCTGTAATTCCCAGTTCGTCTTCCTCTATGGAGAAGCACTCCATAATGTCGCAAGCGTTGGATACGGATTGTATGAGATAGTCTGACTTGGCCCTCTTTCCCATGGTCTTCTCCTTCCAAACGTTATTTATTTTTATGCCTTGATACAGGGTTTGCTCGCTGGGTGTCAAGGCCCTTTTTTTCCATCTCCCAGGCCCTGGAGTACTTGACCATGACGTAATAGGCGGACAGGAGGGCGATTATAAGTCCAGGGAAACCATCCAGAAAACCCAGTTTCATAAAGTAGAGCCTGATAAAATCGCCAAGGGGACGGAGGGTAATATGGTACCATTTTACGGGTTTTCCCCTTCTTACAATGTCCATGGCGGCCCAACGGGTGTAGCGGTCCATTTTTTCGAAGTATTGGTCCAGGCTTTTGTAGGAGTGGTGAACGAGGGGGTGTTCCAGGTGACCCACGGAGCCTTTCACTACCACATCAGCGTGGACCTCTTTATCTTCGTATCGGCCTTTGTCCCTCATAAAGAGGCGGACGTTTCGGTCTTCTTTTGGGCTCCAGCCGCCATGACGCAATGGATAGCCTAGGAAATGGTTCAGGCGGCCAATGGAGTACCCGTGGTGCTTGGGCGCTTCCAGAACCTTTTGAATCTCTCTTTTGAGCCCTGGCGTTACCCGCTCGTCTGCGTCTACAATCATTACCCAGGAGTGGGTGGCCTTGGGTATGGCCCAGTTCTTTTGGGTTGCGGAGTTGATATATTCGTGTTCCAGGATGCGGTCTGTGAAGCGCCGGGCGATTTCTAGGGTGGCGTCGGTACTTCCCGAGTCTACAACTATGATTTCATCGGCCCAGGCCACGCTTTCCATGCAGGCCTGAAGGTTTTCCTCCTCGTTAAAAGTGGGCACTATTACTGTCAGCTTCTCTCGCATGGGGTGCTCTTATATCACCCTTTGTATTCTAATTCCACAGGGGTGATGGGCAGGAAGGGGAGGATTCTTTTACAGTTGGTTTGGTATGGTGTGGCCCTGGCTCGCTCTGGGGTGAGGGTGGGGAGTGGCAACGTGTAGGGACGTACAGAGGCTTAGGTTGTGTAGGGGGTCGATTTCCATGGTGTTGGTACGGCCTTTTTGCTCGGCAGCTTGTGTATGTCTTTCCCCGAAATTGCTCTTTTCATGGGAAAAATGTACGCCGTTTTTTCTGTTTTGTCATAGGGTTAGGCTTGTGGAGCGTGGGCAAACTCCCTTGGGGGTCATTTTTTTGTTGACAACTCTCTTTGGGTGTGCTCCACTGCGGCCAGCTTTAGGGAGAAAGGAGAGTTTTTGGAACACCGGAAGTACATTTCTTTTGATTCCCCCCTAAAACTATTTGGGTAGGGGTGGGATCTGTACCAAAGCAAGGAGGAGAAAGTAGCATGAAGTACACAGGAACAGTGAAGTGGTTCAATGACAGCAAGGGCTATGGGTTCATCACCCGGGACGATACAGGCACAGATGTGTTTGTACATTATACGGCCATCCAGGAGGATGGTTTCCGCTCCCTCACCGAAGGTGAGAAAGTGGAGTTTGAGATAGTGGAGGGCGTAAAAGGCCCTCAGGCTTCCAACGTGCAGAAGCTGTAAAAAAGGAGAGGTGGAAGGAGGCAAACCGGAGCCGGTGAGGTTTGCCTCCCCTCCTTTCTCCCTCCCCTTTTAAAAGAGGAGAATCTAAAAGCGCTGCGTTTGCCCTCGCCTCTTTTATCCCCCAGGGAGTTTTCTAGTGGGTTGTGGTGCAAAAATTTTAGGAGGAAGTAGCATGAAGTACACAGGAACAGTGAAGTGGTTCAATGACAGCAAGGGCTATGGGTTCATCACCCGGGACGATACAGGCACAGATGTGTTTGTACATTATACGGCCATCCAGGATGACGGTTTCCGCTCCCTAGCCGAGGGGGAAGAGGTGGAGTTTGAGGTGGTGGAGGGCATGAAAGGCCCCCAGGCCTCCAACGTTTCGAAACGCTAACTTGTTGTTTGAACCCTGAAAGGCGGGTCCCTAAGGGACCCGCCTTTTTTATGGTTCCTTGGGCAGGAGGTTTTACACATCTTCCTTGCTTTCCCCCTTTCCTTTAATTAATAAGGCCCCATCAAGGGGGTGAAGATATGGGCGGACTATTGGTTGCTATCGTTCTTCTGGGCATTCTTATCTTCGTCCATGAATTGGGCCATTTTCTTGCGGCTAGGATGTTGGGTGTCGGGGTGGAGCGCTTTTCCATCGGTTTTGGCCCCAAACTGTGGAGTGTAAAAAGGGGAGACACTGAATACGTGTTGGCCCTGGTTCCCTTGGGGGGGTACGTGAAGTTGGTGGGGGAGGATCCGGAAGAGGTAGTGGAAGAGGTGATCCGGGAACGGTCCTTCTCCCATAAGCCTTTATGGGTCAGGACCGCGGTGGTGGCATCGGGTCCCTTTTTTAACCTTCTGTTGGCGGTGGTGCTCATGACGGGGGTCTACCTTTGGGGGGTGCCAATTTTAGAGCCTGTGGTTGGCCAGGTTGTGGCCGGTTCTCCCGCCGAAAAGGCGGGTTTGAAGGCCGGGGATTTGATAGTATCCATAGAGGGCAAGAGGATCGAATCTTGGGGGGATCTGGCCACCATTGTCCAGAAGCACCCAGGCAGGCCACTCAAAGTGGTGGTAAAGAGAAGGGGTGGGATGGTGAGCCTCACCGTGGTGCCCAAACCCCAGGAGGCCCGGACCATTTTTGGAGAGAAAAGAATTGTGGGTAAGGTGGGTATCATAGCGGCAGGCACCTATCGGATAGAGCGGTCCAACCCCTTCATGGCCCTCATCAGGGGGATGGAGTACACGGTGAACATGATCTACCTCACCTTGGTGGGTGTTGTGAAGATCCTCCAACGGGTGGTACCTGCCAAAAGTGTAGGGGGCCCTATTCTCATTGTTCAGATGGCCAGTAAGCAGGTGAAGTCGGGGCTCATCAGCCTCCTCACCTTCATGGCCTTTATCAGCATTAACCTGGGTATCATCAATCTTTTTCCCATTCCCATCTTGGATGGGGGGCATCTCCTCTTCTTCACCATAGAGGGCATCCGGGGTAAGCCTGTGAGTGCCCGTACCCGGGAGACGGCCCAGCAAGTGGGCTTGGCCATCATCATCGCCATCATGGTTCTGGCTTTCTACAATGATATTAGTCGCCTCGTAGGAAGGGGGAAGTGAGGCCCCTGGATCGTCTTAAGCCTTTTCTTCCTTTGCTAGAGCGGCCTTCCCGTTACCTTAACCAGGAACTTAATGCTCGATGCAGGGATTGGGAGAAGGCTGTCTACAGGGTCTTGCTGCTCTTTCCCGATGCCTACGAAGTGGGCCTCTCCCATTTGGGACTGCGTATCATCTACCACATCCTCAACGACCAGGAGGGAGTTTTGGCTGACCGTACCTATCTGCCTTGGCGGGATGCCCTGTCGGTCATGGAGAGGGAGGGCATTCCCCTGTGGGGCCTGGAGACGGGCAGGCCTTTCAAGGACTTTCACCTGGTGGAGGTCTCCCTCCAGCAGGAGCTGGCCTACACCAATCTCCTCAAGGCCGTGGAGATCTCGGGGGTGCCCCTCTTTGCCAGGGAGAGGCGGGAGGAAGACCCTATAGTCATGGCGGGGGGGGCGGCCGCCGTGAACCCCGTGCCCTACGCGCCCTTTGTGGACCTGGTCTTTGTGGGAGAGTCGGAGGAGGCCCAGGTGGAGATGGCTCACATCATGGTGGATGCCTTGGCTCGGGGGGCTTCTAGAGAAGAGCGGATAGAGCTCCTCAGCACTGTGGAGGGGGTGTGGTCTCCTGCCAAAGGAGGAGGGGTACGGCGTCGTGTTGTTCTGGATCTGGAGAAGGCTCCCTTTCCCACCAGGGTCCTTATGCCTGCCACGGCCATCGTCCACGACCGGGTCACCGTTGAGATCATGAGGGGCTGTAGCCGAGGGTGTCGTTTTTGCCTGGCGGGGTTTCAGTATCGTCCTGTGAGAGAGAGGGGTGTGGCCCAAATCCTGGAGCTGGCCCGTGATGGACTGATTTCAACGGGTTACGAGGAGGTTTCGCTCCTCTCCCTCACGGCTACGGACCATTCGGGCATTCACCACATCATCAAGGCTTTTATGGAAGCAGGGGAGGCTTCCTTCGTTTCCCTTTCCCTTCCTTCTCTGCGTTCCGGTACCCTTACCGAGGATCTCATCCAGGAGATCCGGCGAGTGAGGAAGACGGGGTTTACCATGGCCCCCGAGGCGAGCACTCAGCGCCTCCGGGACGTGATAAACAAAAATATCACCACCCAGGAGATTATGGAGACGGTGGATAAGGTCTTCTCGGCTGGATGGGACCTTATGAAGCTCTACTTTATGATAGGTTTGCCTACAGAAACTAGAGAGGATCTGGAGGGGATAGCCCATCTGGTGAAGGAGATTATGGCCCGGGCTCAACGGCTCTCCCAGCGTAGACCCCGCCTACACGTTTCTGTCTCCCCCTTTGTGCCCAAGCCCCACACCCCCTTTCAATGGGAACCCCAAGATACCCAAGAGGCTTTTAGGGAAAAGATAGATCTTTTAAAGAGACTCATCTCCTTTGGTAGGAGGTCTTCCAAGAAGCGGAGGGGCTCTTGGGGTGGAGTGGAGCTCAGTTTCCACAATCCCCGCCAGAGCCTCATAGAGGCGCTCATGGCTCGTGGAGGTGAGGAGGCCCAGGCCCTTCTTTTGGAGGCTTATACACGGGGAGCCCTTTTTGACCAGTGGGGGGAGACCTTCGACTTTTCCCTGTGGCAAGGGGCGATGGAGGCTGTGGGGTTGAACTTGAGTGATGTCCTTTATCGTACCCGGGACATGGACGAGGCCTTTCCTTGGGACTTTGTAGATATAGGTGTCACTAAGGAATTCCTTTGGCGGGAGCGCCAGCGGGCCATGGAGGGGAAAACCACACCAGACTGTCGTGAGGTGTGCGGGGGGTGCGGCCTGTGTGACCGAGAGATCACCCATCGCAAAGGGGGAGGGGAGACCATAGACCTTTCTCTTCCTCCTTTTGGACGGGAGGTGACCTATAGATTGAGGGTGTGGCTGGAGTTTCTTGGGGATGGTGCCCTTTACAGTCATAACCACTTTGTACGGTTCTTTGTCCGCCTTTTAAGGAGGGAGGGAATACCCTTGGCTTACAGGGGCAAATTCAATCCCCAAGCCCGAGTGGCCTTTGCCCTGGCTCTCTCCACAGGCATGGAGAGTCTGGGGGAGCCCTGTGACCTCTTCCTCACGGCCCTGGTGGAACCGGGTTCTTTGGCCACTAAGATCAACCCCTTGCTGCCCCGGGGTGTTAGGATTATCCACGAGGAGGAAGCATCTCTGGATGCTCCCTCCCTTTCCAAGTTGGTGGCGGCCGTGGAGTATAGGATCCATATTCCTCCAGGTCTTCTCACTAGTCCCTTTCCTTCCTACTTGGCACAAAGATTGGAGAGCTTGGAGGGTATGGCAAACTTGGAAGTGGACTCTGAAGGGGGGACCATTTCTTTTTTGGCCTTGCCCGTGAAGGGGAGCTTCATTAAGCCTTATCAGCTAGTGAAAGAACATTTACCTATAAAAGAGGGAAAAGAGAGGGCGGTTAGGGTACTCCGCAGGGTGATTTTGGATGAGGGTGAGCTTGGGCAAGGATCATTAGTGAGGCCTGTCTGAGCCTCCAGAGAGGGTGGAAGTATGGATGGAAGGATGTGTGGGTGGATGACAAGGAAATAACTCATTCACCCTTTAACCCATTTACTATAGTATCCCCAGTATTCCCGTAAGGAGGTGGAGTAATGCAGGATGTGAGGATAGATCGTCTGGCCAGGCTGTTGGTGGAGTATTCCCTGGGAGTGAAGGAGGGGGATGTGGTGATGATCCGGGCCACTACCCTGGCGGAGCCAGTGGTAAGAGCCTGCTTTAAAGAGGTTCTGAGTACAGGCGCCCATCCCGTGGTGAGGCTTTCTTTTGAGGGTCAGAACTTTCTATTTTATAGCCTGGCCACCGATGCCCAGCTCACCTTTATCTCCGAGATGGACCGGGTTACGGCCAGGACCATCAACGGTCTCATAGCCTTTTTGAGCGAGCCCAATACCAGGGAACTCACCAATGTGGACCCTGCCAGAATGGCCAAGGCCCGAGCGGCCCAGCGGGAGATCAGGGACATCCTGGACGAGCGGGAGATGAAGGGGGAGTTTGGATGGGTCCTGGCTCCTTATCCCACTCAGGCCTTTGCCCAGGATGCCGAGATGTCTCTTGTGGAGTATGAGGAGTTTCTTTTTGCTGCCTGCGGGGTGGACCGGGAAGACCCCGTGGCCTATTGGCGGGAGGTGTCTGCTCGCCAGGAATCCATTAGGGAGCGTCTCCAGGGTGTGAAGGAGTTGCGCTTTGTGGGCCCTGAGACAGATCTCACCCTTTCTGTGGAGGGGCGCAGGTGGATCAACTGTGACGGTAAGCGTAATATGCCCGACGGCGAGGTCTTCACCTCTCCCGTGGAGGGGTCCGTGGGGGGGCGCATCTACTTTGACTATCCTGCCTGCTATTCGGGGGTGGAGGTTCATGGGGTGCGCCTCACCTTTAGAGAAGGTAAGGTCGTGGAGGCCCGGGCCGACAAGGGAGAGGAGTTCCTCGTCAAGATGCTGGACACCGATGAAGGGGCTCGGTATCTGGGGGAGGTCGCCTTTGGTCTTAATGAAAGTATTAAGCGTTTCACCAAGAACATCCTCTTTGACGAAAAGATCGGGGGTACCATCCACATGGCTGCAGGGGCGGCCTATCCCGAGACAGGGGGCACCAACAAATCGGGCCTCCATTGGGACTTCATCAAGGGCATGGTCCAGGGAGAGGTATACGCCGACGGCAATCTCATTTACAAAGGTGGGAGGTTTGTGGGGGAACTATGAAGGAGGGTTTACCCACCAGAGAGGAGATTATAACTATCCTCCAGCGCTTAAAGGATCCCGAGACGGAGGAGAGCTTATTTGATCTGGCCTTAGTGAGACACATAGACTACCGGGAGCAGGATGGCACCCTGGTGATCAACATTGACTTCAAGGGGCGTATGCCTTCGTGTCCTGGGTGTGTTCCCATTGCTTGGCTGGTCCAGAAAGGTATCACTGATGCCTTGGTTGTGGAGTTTTTGCGCTATCCTGCTATAAAGAGGGTGGAATTTATTGATGAAGAAAGAAGGTAATGTGCCAGACAAGTCGATTTCCAGTTGTAATTTGGATAATCCACAGGTCTGTAAAGATGCCTGTGGAATAGAGGATGGAGAGGGAACTGGTATAAAGAGAGAGCTCATAAGAATATGTTCAGGTGCTTTTATATACGCTGGTGTGCTTGTGTTAAGTTTGCCCTTCTGGTTGGAGCTTTCTTTATTTTTACTAAGTTATTTTATCATCGCAGGAGATATCGTCTGGAAGGCTATTAGGAACCTGTTTCGAGGACAGGTTTTCGATGAGAACTTTCTCTTGACCGTGGCTACGTCCGGTGCATTTGCTATTAGGAAATTCCCTGAAGCAGTGGCTGTGATGTTGTTTTTCAAGGTGGGTGAGCTGCTTCAGGATATGGCAGTAGATCGGTCTCGAAGATCCATCAAATCTCTGATTGAGATAAGACCCGACTATGCGAACTTAAGAATAAATAATGAAGTAGAAACGGTGGATCCTAATGAGGTTAACGTTGGTGATATAATCATAGTAAGACCTGGCGAAAGAGTTCCTCTGGATGGGGTTATTCTGGATGGTGTTTCACTGGTTGATACGGCGGCTTTGACAGGAGAACCCGTGCCTAGAAGAGTGACGACAGGAGATGAAGTCCTTTCGGGAATGATAAATGAGACGGGACTTCTAACCGTTCGGGTGACTAAGAGATTTAGTGAATCCACAGTGTCTAAGATACTGGACTTGGTGGAAAACGCAGCGACTAAAAAGGCACCTACCGAGAAGTTTATCACTAAGTTCGCAAGATATTATACTCCAGCAGTTGTTTTTGGGGCCATTCTTCTCGCGGTAGTGCCAGTGATACTCTATCACATTTCGGTGTTTACTCCTATGTTTGCCCACCAAGAAACCCTTTCAGAGTGGATATATAAGGCTCTAATATTTCTGGTGATTTCCTGCCCTTGTGCTCTCGTTATCTCTATTCCTTTAGGATTCTTTGGAGGAATTGGAGCTTCATCTAAAAGGGGAATCCTTGTTAAGGGATCGAATTACCTGGAGGGACTTAATAACCTGCATACTGTAGTATGGGATAAAACAGGGACTCTGACGAAAGGTGTATTTAAGGTCACAGATATTGTTTCTTTGAACGGATTTTCCAAAGATGAAATCCTGAAGTTTGCAGCCCTGGCAGAGAGCCAGTCTAACCATCCTATTGCTCAGTCTATCCTTGAAGCTTTTGATGGGATAGTGGAAGAAAACCTGATTGAAGATTATGAAGAAGTTCCAGGACACGGCATAAGAGCTAAGGTGAAAGGACATTATGTGTTGGTTGGTAATGATAAGTTGCTCCACCGGGAGAACATTAGACATAGTACATGTGACATTGGTGGAACGGGTGTTCATGTTGTAGTAGATTCCAAGCATATTGGATACATTATTGTTTCGGACGAGATAAAGGAAGATGCTATTGCGGCAGTCAGAAAACTCAGAGATATGGGGGTTAAAAAGCAGATTATGCTTACAGGTGACAGCAAGAAAGCAGCAGAAGAAATCGCTGTAAAAGTTGGTTTAGATGAGTTTTATGCAGAGTTGTTGCCCCAGCAAAAGGTTGAGAAAGTTGAGGAGCTAATAGAGAACAAAAGAAGGATGAACGATCTCGTTGCATTCGTTGGAGATGGTATAAACGACGCTCCTGCATTGGTTCGTTCAGATATTGGTGTGGCCATGGGAGCATTGGGATCAGACGCTGCCATAGAAGCTGCTGATATAGTTCTAATGACCGATGAGCCGTCCAGGCTTTGTGAGGCCGTTAAAATTGCCAAGAGGACCAGAAGTATAGTTTGGCAAAACATCGGTTTTGCCCTGGGGGTCAAAGGGGTGTTCCTGTCCATGGGGGCCTTGGGGATAGCGACTATGTGGGAGGCTGTGTTTGCCGATGTAGGGGTTGCCTTGATAGCCATAGTCAACTCTATGAGGGTGCTGAGGAACTGATTTTAATGGGTGTGGAGTTCTTCATGGTATCATGAAGGACCCCACCGGGGAATCTTGCCATTTTCAGCTTTGTATTTCCTTCTTCATCCTACTGAACTCTTCTTTGTTGATCTCTCCCCGGGCGTAGCGCTTTTTCAGGATCTCTTCGGCAGTCTCCTTGGGGAGCGAGCTGGTATTACTCGACGTACCCACGAGGAGTTTTATGAGGTAGAATCCTCCCGTGATGATGAGCACCCAGAATAAGATCATAAAGATCACACCCAAGAGGCCCATGCCTAGCCCGTATTCACTGAACATATGCATCATGCGTTACCTCCTTTTTAGTCTACGTTCAACTTGCGTAGTCTCAGTGCGTTGGTGACCACTGAGACCGAGCTTGCACTCATAGCTGCAGCAGCGATGACAGGGGAGAGGAGGATACCGAAGATGGGGTACAATACTCCTGCCGCCACCGGTACGCCTAGGGAGTTGTAAATGAAGGCAAAGAACAGATTCTGCTTGATGTTGCGCATGGTGGCTCGACTCAATTTCCGGGCCCTAACGATGCCGGAGAGGTCACCTTTCACTAAGGTGACGCTGGCACTTTCCATGGCTACGTCGGTACCGGTACCCATGGCAATGCCTACATGGGCCTGAGCTAGGGCTGGGGCGTCGTTGATGCCGTCTCCTGCCATGGCTACCATCCGTCCTTCGTCCTGGAATTTTTTTACCACGGCCGCTTTCTCATCGGGTAAGACCTCGGCCACCACTTCATCAATGTCGAGCCTGGAAGCCACAGCCTCGGCTGTTGCCCGATTATCTCCAGTCAGCATCACAATGCGGATGCCCTCAGCGTGCAAGGCCTTGATGGCTCCGGGCGTGCTCTCCTTGATGGGGTCAGAAACGGCCAGGAGACCAGAGGCTTGCCCTTCAACCGCCACGAACATGACGGTCTGTCCCTCTTTGCTCATTTCCTCGGCCCTGTCGGCCAGGTTGCTTATGTCTATTTTGAAGTCTTCCATGAGCTTCAGGTTGCCTAGGATCACTTTCTTGCCATTGACGGTGCCAGAGACTCCCTTACCTGTGTGAGAGTCGAAGTTTTTGGGTTCAACGGGAGATGCCCCCCGGGCTAAAGCCCCTTCCACAATAGCAGCGGCCAAGGGATGTTCGCTGTTCTTCTCCAGGCTGGCAGCCATGGTGAGGAGCTGCTTTTCGTCAACATTATCTGCCGTTACTACCCCGGTCAGTTTTGGTTTCCCCTCGGTGAGGGTACCGGTTTTGTCTACCACCAAGGTCTCGATTTTACGCATGGTTTCAATGGCCTCAGCGTTTTTAAAGAGAACGCCCATGGTGGCGCCTTTACCAGTGGCCACCATGATGGACATGGGTGTAGCGAGCCCGAGGGCACAAGGGCAGGCGATGATCAGGACAGAAACCGCCACAATCAATCCGTGGGCCAGGCGGGGCTCTGGGCCGAAGGTGTACCATATTATGAAAGCCAGTATGGCTATACCTATAACTGCAGGTACGAAATAGCCGGCCACTAGATCGGCCAATTTCTGGATAGGTGCTCTACTGCGCTGGGCCTCGGCCACCATCTGTACGATCCGAGCGAGGAGGGTGTCGCTGCCAACCTTTTCGGCTCGCATGACCAGGGCTCCTGTGGTGTTGACTGTAGCACCGATCAGTTTAGCCCCTGGTTCTTTGAGCACGGGCATAGGCTCTCCCGATATCATGGATTCGTCCACTGAGCTGATTCCTTCCAGGACCACCCCGTCAACGGGGATCTTTTCTCCGGGTCGGACCCTTAACACGTCTCCCACTTGGACGTGTTCCAAGGGGATATCAACTTCTGTGCCGTCCTCGTTGATCTTTCGGGCAGTCTTGGGCGCAAGGCCCAGAAGTGCTTTAATGGCGGCGCCTGTGCGGCTTCGGGCTCTGAGTTCCATGACTTGACCGAGGAGAATGAGGGTAACGATCACAGCGGCAGCCTCGAAGTAGACATCTACTGCCCCTCCCGCTGTCCGCATGGTCTCAGGAAAGATTTGGGGGAAGAATACCGCGATTAGACTGTAAACATAGGCGACTGAAACGCCGAGCCCAATGAGGGTGAACATGTTGAGGCTCTTGTTGATAACGGATTGTACCCCACGAACGAAGAAAGGCCAACCGCCCCAGAGAACCACGGGAGTTGCCAACAGTACTTCTATCCACTCGTAGGTCTTGGCAGTGACCAGGTTCTCCAGCAGTCGTCCGCCAGGTAGGAACTCTCGCATGGCAATGATCAGCAGGGGGGTGGTAAGGATGGTGCTCACAATGAATCGTCTGCGCATGTCCTTATATTCGGAATCGTCTTCCTCTTCCGTCAGGGAGACTATGAGGGGCTCCAGGGCCATGCCGCATTTTGGACAGTTACCAGGCCCGTCTTGTACTACCTCCGGGTGCATGGGGCAGGTGTACTTTTGGCCCTTGCCCTTTTCCCTTTGCTCCGGTGGTTCTGGTTCGGATTCGGCCTCGGCGTAAGAGTCGGGGTCTTTCTTGAATTTCTCCAGGCAATGGGGACTACAGAAGTAGTAGGTTTTGCCTCCATGTTTGTGCTGGATGAAATCCCCGGACTTCTCTGTAGCCATGCCACACACGGGATCCACATACTTAGCCCTACTGGTTTCGTGGTTGTGATTATGGTTATGCTTGTGATGTTTGTGTTCCATTTGGATTGCCTCCTTTGTACTCTGCTCTTTTATATTCCATTATGAAGACCAGGCGGTGTTCGTCAGTTTGATGGGAGAAATCGGTCAGGGTCCCGCTCGAAAGCCTCTCTGCAGTGCTCCGAGCAGAAGTAGAACTCTCTCCCTTGGTACCTGCTCTCGGGGTTGTTTTTCCCTACCGTCACCTCCATGCCACACACGGGATCTTTCGCCGATCTCGCTGGGCCTGAAGCTTCTTTTCCATCATGATGGCTGTGGGGATTGTCAGGGGACTTCTTGCCATGTCCTCCGTGGTTGTGGCCTCCCCCGCAACAACCGCTGCCACTGCCCCGCATCATGAGGAAGAAGAAGCCTCCAATGAGCAGTAGTATGAGAAGGGTGCTTAGGGTCATCATTTTTCACCTCCTTGGGTTGCCTCTATTTCCAGAGGATGACAGTGGTCTTCCCTCAAAGCCTCCAGTATGGGGCACTCGTCTATGGGACCGTGGCCGTCGCACTGGTGGGCCAGGTGTTCTAGGGCTTGGAGGATGCGGGTGAGTTCCAGGATCTTCTTCTTGACGTCCCTGATCTTGGCCTCGGTGAAGGCCTTGATCTCGGCCTTGGTGGTGTTGGGGTTTTCCTGGAGGCGGAGTAGCTTCTTTATCTCACTGAGGGAGAACCCCAGGTTCTGGGCCCTTTTTATGAACTTCAGACGCTCTATCTCCTCTTCAGAATATAGGCGGTAGTTGGAATGGGTCCGGGCCAGGGGCTCTATGAGGCCCAGCCTTTCGTAGTACCTCACCGTATCCCGGCTCACCCTGGCCTCCTCAGCTATCCTTCCTATGGTCATTCCTTTCATGGGTTCTCTCCTTCCTTTCGGTTTTTGGTTGCTTCTTAAACATAGGACCTTAGACTTAGGTCCAAGGTCAAGGGTTAAAATAAAAAAGCTGAGGCTAAGGTAGAGGTGGAGGTAAAAATAAAGGCACAGGCATTAGCCATGGGCTTAGGTTTCAGCTTCAGTAGAGGAGCGGGGTGGCGAAGAAATTGTTTTTTTGGGGGTGCCTATTCCAGCCAAGGTCCCCACCCGTTCCAGAACCCAGACAAAATTGGATACTTTCCACCGGAATCAGTGGGGACTTTGAACTGGAATCACTGGGGAGTTTCAACTGGAGCAGGCATTCTGTAGCCTTTGTATCAGAGTGGATCGCTATTCGAAATAGGCATGTTGTTTGACAGGATGTCTGGTAGCCGTGGGTCCTTCCTTTTTCCCTTTATCCCCTGATTTTCACCGCAGCAGTGTGACATTGACATCTCGATCAATATACTGCTGCGGTGAGATATTAATGGGGCTTCCATCGGTAATATACCTCAATTCTACTCTTGACGGAGATGGCGGGATATGGGATAGCTCTGTCAAGGACGCAGAAACATGTGATATGTTTCCAGCACGCTGAAGCGCGCTGGAAACGCTCGAGTTGAGCTGAATAACTCGAACGGATTCTAACAAAATAGAATATATAGCACCTTTAATTGGAGGTGAAAAGCGGATCAGGACCAGGAGTTCCCCCAGTTTTTCAGCCTCCTGGAACCAACCCCAATGTGAGCTGCAGATCCTTCTCTCTGTCCCCCCTCCCTATCACTTTCCCCGGATGCTTTGTCAAAAGAGCCATTATCCCGTCTGCTATGGCAT
>JAJSAC010000027.1 GCA_024274915.1 Thermodesulfobacteriota bacterium | reverse complement strand
TTTGAAGGGGTCCTGCCCCGACTGAGTGCCCCCCTATTTACTACCAGTTCCTCATGCTTCCGGTGTAGATCCTCTTCACGTCCTCCTGGGTAACTCTTCGGGGACTGCAGCTCAAAAGCCGCTGGATCTTCATGGCTGCTTCGCCCAATTCGTCCACCTGATCCCTGGTGAAGCCCACCTCCTCCAGGCCCGAAGGAAAATCCACGTCCATCATGAGGTTCACCACGGCCTCCTTGGCCATGAGGGACGCCTCTTCCAGGGAGAGACCTTCCGTATCTTCCCCCAAGAGTTGGGCCACCCTGGCCAGCTTCTCCCTGGAAGCGGGAATGATGAACTCCAAGGCTGCCGGGGCCGTGAGGCAGACGCTAATGCCATGGGGCAGGTCGTGATTTCGGCCGGCAATGGGGTAGGCCAGGGCATGGGGAATGTGGACTCCGGCGTTGCCAAAGGCCCCCCCCAGATGAGCTGCCAAAAGCATGTGGTGACGGGCCTCCAGGTCGCAGGGATTGTGATAGGCCCGGCGCAAGTACTTGCCGATGAGTTCTATGCTCTTCTCCACAAAGAGGTCCGACACGGGGTTGGAGCCCACATAAACGGGCCTCTCTTCAAGGGACCCGGGCCTCACCCGGGCATAATAGGGCAGGCTGGTGTAGGCCTCTATGGAATGGAGCAGGGCGTCCATGCCCGTGGAGGCCGTATAATAGGGAGGCAGGGTCACCGTGAGGACAGGGTCCAGCAGAGCATAGTCGGGCAGGAGGTAGGGGTGGGAGATACCCACCTTGAGCTGCTCCTTCTCCAGATCCACGATGGCCACGGGGGTGTTCTCGCTCCCCGTGCCCGCCGTGGTGGGAATAGCAATGAGGGGTTTCAGAGGACCTGGCACGGGCTTGCCCCCTCCGGTGGGGGGAGCGATGTAGTCCCTCAAGTCCCCGGTGGGATGGGTAGTGTAGAGGTTGACCATCTTGGCCGTATCAATGGAAGAGCCCCCGCCTAAGCCTACGAAGCCGTCGTAGTTCCCAGAAGCAGCAAACTCTATGGCTTCCAGAACCTTACCTTCCACAGGTTCGATGGAAACACCATCGAAAACCTCGGCCTCCACCCCTGTTCTTTCCAGGCAGCCCTTGATCATCTGGGGCATCTCCGTCTCCGTGGCGATGAACCTGTCGGTCACGATGAGGGCCCGGGACATACCCAGTCTCTTAGCCTCATAACCCACCTCTGTCGCCACACCCTCCCCGAACTTCACCAGGACATTCCTCACGGTAAACACCGTGTCATTGGGGGATCTGTAATCCAGGATCATCCTTTCACCTCCCTGGTTCTAAAAGGGTGTGTTTCTTTGACTTCAGGATAATAGAGGGGTCCTTCCAGGGTCAAGGAGAAGGAACACAGGACTTCCCCCACCTTTACTCTTATGGGGCAGGGCGGAGCGTTCCGACAGCAGATCCGTATTTCTACCCCAAAAAGTCTCGGACTTTTTGGAGACCCCGTAACTTGGGCCACTTCAATGATAGGTGGATGGGTGGATGAGGGAATGGGTTTATGGGGAAAGGGGGTTTTTAGTGTGGGAGTTCTCCTGTGGTTTTACCCTTTCACCCATCTACTTATTAACCCATTAACTCCTCAGATCCAGGATTCTGAACATGATGCCTTTACCAGGAAGGGAATCTTGGGGAAAGTCCTATTACCCTTTCCCCTGCTATCTTGCCATTTAGAAGCTTCAGGGCCTCTTTAAGGATCCTTTTGGCCACGAAATCGAAAGTGGTGAGCTTTCCTCCCGTCACCGATATGAGCCGTTCCCTGCCTTCAAGAGGTAATCCCTGGTCTCTCTGGAGGGATCTCTCTTGCCCGTGTTGAGCACACCCCTCAACACCGCAAAAAGAGAACACCAGCCTTTTATAAACCTGAAGCAGCTTCCCTCTCTCTCACGGCATGGTAGGTGAGGACCAGCCGCTCTTGCTTGATGCGTCTCAGCCCACCGTGGACCAGTTTTCCCCACCGGCTGGAGGTGCCCCATAAGAAGTCCCTATGCTCCAGGAGAAGGGCCTTAAGCCCCAACCGGGCAGCTCTCCCCAGTACCCCGTCCCAGAAATAGGTCAAAAGTCCCATCCCCCAGGTATAGGCATAATTATGATCACATCTTCCGGGTGGAGGGACACTCGATAAGCGGAGCCGTCTTCCAGCTCCACGGCAAACTCCCGGTACTCCCGGTTATCCTCATCCCGCCTGATGGCCAGGGGTTTCCATTTCACTACCAGGAGGCGTCTCTCCTCTCTCCAAAGTGCCAAGGGCCTTACTAGTCCGTGGCCCTGGTACCACTCTACCTTCACGGTTCTATCCTGGGATAGGATACCCGGGAAGAGACGTCCAGGTCCAGGGAGTGACTTTCTCCCCGGGCAAAGCGGTAGGAAGCTACAAAGGCCACCATGGCGGCATTGTCCATGCAGAGGGAAAGAGGAGGAAAAAAGACCTCCATACCTTCTCCCTTTGCCCTCTCCTCCATGGTCCTTCTCAGGGCCGAATTGGCCGCCACCCCTCCTGCAACCACTATCCGGGGCACCTCCAGACAGCGGGCAGCATCCACCGTCTTATCCACCAGGACGTCCACAACCGCCTGCTGAAAAGAGGCCACCACGTGGGCAAGGTGCCGGGAGTCTTTGAGGTCCTCCCCGTGTTCTCTCACGTACTGGACCACCGCAGTCTTAAGACCGCTGAAGCTAAAGTCCCATCCCTTACCCAGCATGGGCCTGGGAAACTCCACGGCCTCAGGGTCCCCTTTCCTGGCCATACGGTCTATGACGGGGCCCCCTGGGTAACCCAAGCCCAAGAGCTTGGCCACCTTGTCAAAAGCTTCCCCCGCGGCATCGTCCCGGGTCTGGCCCACCAAAGCCATGTCCCCGTACCCTTCCACAAAAAAGAGGGAGGTGTGACCTCCTGACACTACCAGCCCTACAAAAGGAAAGGCCACTTCCTCCTTAAGGAAAATAGAGAAGACATGGGCCTCAAGATGGTCCACACCCACCAAAGGCAGGCCTTTTCCAAAGGCCACGGCCTTGGCAAAAGAGAGACCTACCAAGAGGGAAGGCACTAACCCCGGTTTCACCGTAACCCCTATGCAGTCTAGATCACCCAGGGAGGTCTCCCCTTCCTCCAGGACCTTGAGAGTCAGAGGGTAGAGGGCCTCCAGGTGCTTCCTAGCAGCCAGCTCAGGTACCACTCCCCCAAAAAGGGCATGAATATCCACTTGGGAGGACAGGGCCTGAGCCACCACCATCCCATCCTCCATAAGGGCCACCCGGTATCGTCACAGGAGGTCTCTATGGCCAACAGTATCACCGCGAATCCCCATTCATTCAGTATTTCTGCCGATTTTTAGGCACATACCAGTGGATGTAGTTATACCATATTCCCGTCTTGGCCGGCTTCACATTCTTGAACCTGGCGCTGAGGAGGGAGAGAGAATCGGGCACATAGAGAAAGGTATAGGGCTGGTCCCGGGCAATGATCTCATGGAAGCGGTAGTAGAGCCTCTTCCGCTCCTCTTTATCGAAAGTGGCCCGGGCCTCCTTCAAAATCCTGTCCACCTCGGGATTTTTGTAGCCAATGAAATTGAACTCTCCCGGTCCTGTCTTACTAGAGTGCCAGATATCATAAGGGTCAGGCTCGTACCCCAAGGCCCAGCCCAAAATCACAGCCTGAAAATTGCCCTCCATTATGGCATGGAGCATGGCTTGCCATTCCAATATCCTGATCTTCACCTTAACCCCCATCTGGGCCAGTTCATACTGTATGATCTCGGCCACGGCAGCCCTCTGGAGATTCCCCTGGTTGGTGGTCACAGTGAAAACGAAGGGTCTGCCGTTTTTGTCCAAAATGCCGTCTCCATCGGTGTCCCGCCATCCTGCTTGGGCCAAGAGCCTCCTGGCCCTGGCGGGATCGTAGGGATAGGGTTTGACGTGGGGATTGCAGGCCCACAGGGAAGGGGGAAAGGGACCTGTGCTCACCTGTCCCAGACCCAAAAGGACCACGTCCACTATCATCTTCCTGTCTATGGCATAGGTCAGAGCCTGGCGCACCCGCCGGTCCCGGAAGATGGGAAGACGCAGGTTGTAGCCCATATAGGTGTATCCATAAGAAGGATACTTGAACTTCCTGAAGTACTTTTCAAAGAAGGGATCGTTGGTCTGGCGCCTGTACTGGAAGGGAGTGAGGCCCATGTAGTCCAGGTTGCCTGCCTTGAGTTCCATGAACATGGTGGAAGGATCGGGAATGATCCGGTATATGATGCGATCTATGCAGGGCCTGCCCTCAAAATAATCCGGATTGGCCTCCAGGACCAGTTTCTGACCCGTCACCCACTCCACCAGCTTGTAAGGCCCTGTACCCACAGGACGGCGATTGTACCGGGTGGTATTGAGGTCCTCCTTTTCTAGAAGATGCTTGGGAATGATGCCCATGGTCCAGCTAGACAAGGCTGGAGCAAAGGGCTGCTTGTAATAGACCCGGAAGGTATACTTATCCAGTACCTCAGCCTTCTGGACCTCCAGATAGTCGCCGCTATAGGGAGTGGCCACCTTGGGGTCCCGGAGTCTATTGAAGGTGAACATAACATCCCAAGCAGTGAAGACTTTGCCGTCCTGCCATTTGACCCCCCTTCTAAGATGGAAGGTGATCACCTTACCGTTTTTGCTCACCTCCCAAGACTCGGCCAGGTCTCCCACCAGGTTGCCGTCCTTGTCGTACTTGAGGAGCCCATTAAAGATGAAACCCGCAATGGTGGCCGAGGCCGAGTCAGAAGCCAACAGAGGTAGGAGACGTTTGGGCTCACCGATGGAACCCATGACCAGGGCGTCCCCATAGGCAGGGCACTTACCCCGTCCCCAGGCAATACCCCATGGGGGGAAAAAGAGGATCAATGAAAGAACGAAGGCCAGCCCTTTTCGAGGATCTGGCCCCCCAGTTTTCCAAGGAAAACCCTGCCTATTCCACCCAGTTCTCTTCTTCAGGGGTCTTCCACTCCAAATAACCTTTGGCAAACTCCTCCAAAGCGACGGTAACCGGCTTGGTGTATCGGCTCTTCACCAGGGGCTCATCCCCTGCCGCCAACAACCGAGCCCTTTTAAAAACAATGACGGCCAAGCGGTAACGGCTATCCACTTTGGAAAGAGCCTCGTTCATCAGCCATATTTTCTCGTACATCAGCCCACCCCTTTCGTACTCAGCTTCCTCTCACGTCTCAACTCCTCCCACCAGACCACCAGGGGACTGGCAATAAAGATGGAGGAGTAAGTACCCACAATGATACCTATCATCATGGCAAAAGCAAAGCCCCTAATAACCTCGCTGCCCAAAACCCACAAGGCCGCCACAGCCAGGAAGGTGGTGAGAGAGGTGAGTATGGTCCTGGACAAGGTCTCGTTTATGCTCCTATTCACCAAAGAAACGAAACCCTCCCCTCTCTTCATGGCCATGTTTTCCCTAATACGATCGTAGACCACAATGGTATCGTTAAGGGAGTAACCCACGATGGTTAGGAGGGCGGCTAGGATCTGGAGGTCCATCTGCTTTCTGAGCAAGGCAAAGACCCCTGCTGTGATGGTCACGTCGTGGAAGAGGGCAACCACAGCCCCCAGGGCAAAACGGACCTCAAAGCGCCAAGAGACGTACAGAAGTATACCTATCAAGGCGTAGATGATGGCCTCCAAACCCTTCTCCTTCAACTCCCTACCCACCTTGGGCCCTACCATCTCTACCCTTCGCACCTCAAAAGGGTTATCGGGATAGTAGTTCTTGACGGCTTCAGCAACCTGGTCCTGGAGTCCTTTCAGGGAGGCAGAGGACTTCTCCATACGAATGAGGACCTCCCGAGGGCTTCCGAAGTCCTGAATCACCACGTCTTTAAGTCCAGCCTTTTTAAGGGCACTCCTCAACCTATCCAAATTGGCCTTCTCCTCGAAACGGAGCTGAACCAAGGTACCACCTGCAAAATCCACCCCGTAGTTGAAAAGCTTCCCTGTGGTCACCTTGTTGTAAGCCATGGAACCTAGACCCAGGAGTACCAGAGCCAAGGAGACGGAAATGGCCACCTTGCGGGCACCCATGAAATCTACCTTGGTTCCCGGCCTTATGAATTGAAAGAAACCCATGTCTGCCTCCTCATATGCTCAAAGACTTCACTCTGATCCTATCCAGCACCAGGTCGAAAACCGTCTTGCAGAAGACGATGGCCGTAAACATGCTGGCCACGATACCTATACTCAGGGTGACAGCGAAACCCTTGATGGGTCCCGTGCCAAACTGAAAGAGTACCAGTGCCGCGATGAGGGTGGTGACGTTGGCATCCAGGATGGTGATAAAAGCCCTTGAGAAGACGGCATCCACCGCTGCCCTGACCGTACGGCCCAGCCGTAACTCTTCCCTGATGCGCTCAAATATGAGAACGTTGGCATCCACGGACATTCCAATGGTGAGGATGATGCCGGCTATGCCCGGAAGGGTAAGGGTAGCCCCAAAAGCTGCCAGGGCACCCATGATAAGAACCATGTTGAGGAGCAAAGCCACATCTGCCAGCACACCAGAAAAGCGATAATAGCCTGCCATAAATAGTAGTACCAGAATGAGACCCACCATGGCCGCTTTCACACCTTTACGAATGGAATCCCTGCCCAGGGAAGGCCCTACCGTCCTGTTCTCCAGGATCTTGACAGGAGCGGGGAGAGCACCTGCCCTGAGAACGATGGCCAAATCGTGGGCCTCCTGGGAGGTGAAACGACCCGTGATCTGGGCCCGACCGTTGGGAATAGGTTCCTGGATGACGGGTGCGGAATAGACCACGTTATCCAAAATGATGGCTAAACGCTTCTTCACGTTCTCCTTGGTGATCCGGGCAAATATTTTGGCACCCACCCTGTCAAATGTAAGGGCCACGTAAGGCTCGTTGTACATGGGGTCTATCTTCACCCGAGCATCCGAGATGTGGTCACCCGTGAGAAGCACCCTCTTCTTCACCAGATAGGGCACCTTTATGACCCTACCCGTGGCCTTGTCCACCCTCTTGCCATAGAGGATCTCGTCGCCGGGGGGCACCCCCCTACTCAGGGTCTCCTGGACGCTGTGCCCCTCATCTAGCAGTTTAAACTCCAGTCTGGCTGTCTTACCTATAATGCCAATGGCCCTCTTGGGGTCCTTCACGCCAGGGAGCTGAACCAATACCCTGTCATTTCCCACCCTGGTTATGGTGGGCTCAGCCACCCCAAACTGGTCTATCCTGTTGCGGATGACCTCCAAGGTCTGGTTGATGGCGTTCTCCTTTATGCGCCTAATCTCAGAAGCCTTCAGGGCCATCACCACATAGTCATTTCCCTCTCCCCTCAGCTCCAGTTCTGAGTACCGGTTCAGTACATTCTTCACCTTCTCCAGGTCTTCGGGAATTATCACCTTGACTTCAAAGGTGTACAAATCTTTCCTCTTGATGTAGTCCAGGTCCACCTTCTCCTCCTCCAGGTCGCCCTGGAGAAGAGTGATCTCCTTTTCCACCGCGGCATCCACAGCCTTCTTCATATCCACGCCCAACACCAGGTGCATCCCCCCTTTCAGATCCAGGCCGAGACGGATCTTCTGGGAAGGAGGATAGGAGTACCAGGCAGCGGCCACTACCACCAGAAAAATCGCCACCACACGGAGCCTAAACCAACCTTTCATTCAGCCAGCCCCCCTGACACGGTAAACTTTAAGCAATTTTAGGTTATGTCCCTTAAGCCTCCCCAAGCCTTCACTCTCTTCCGCCTTTAACAGCAGCTATAGCGGTCCTGTTCACCTTGACCTTCACATCCTTCTCCTTGTCTATCCTAAGGACGACCGTGGTATCGTTGATCTGAACAATGGTCCCATGGACACCACCCATGGTGACCACCTCGTCCCCTTTCTTCAGGGCCTCTATCATCTTTTTGTGCTGCTTCTGCCTCTTCTGCTGGGGCAGGATGAGGAGGAGATAGAAAATGACAAAAATAAAGATAAGGGTAATGAAACCTCCCCATCGTTGAATTCCAGAAGGCGCCTGCCCCCCCGCTGCCCAAGCCACCGAACTCAAGATGTGCAAACCCATTGCGTACATGATCCATCCCCCCAAGGTTTTTTGTCCTTAAAAACAAGGGCTGAGATAGCACCGAAAAGGTCCGGCTGTCAATTAAAAAGCCGGAAATCAGAACACCCAGACGATAGCAACTCATTCGACGGTTCCAACTCTCCAAGCCTTCGTCAAATCACGCCCTCGTTTGATAGTGATCAAATTTGTCACCTGAAGCCAAGTGGTGTGCCTTGATTTATCCACCTTCACCGTTAATATTAGCGAAGAGATACTAACCATACAAAGCTAGTACAAACAAAAGGGGTTAAGGTTGAGAAATCCCAACAGTGGTGTGTCTATGGTAGAAGTCTTGGTAACAATTGCCATAGCTGCCGTGCTTGTATCCATAGGCTTCGCGTCTTACAGAGATTTTAAGACCAAATACGATCTATACAATGCCGTCAACACTCTTTACTCCGACATGGTGTGGTGTCAACAAAAGTCCATGGGTTCTTCCCACGGATTTGGAATCTCTTTCGATATCCATAAATATGTTGTCTTCGAAGACCTCAATGATAACGGGGTTTTCGATAACGGAACAGACACAAAAATCAAAGAAAAAGAATTCCAAAAGATTACACTATCAGGATATCCCCAAAACGGATATGTGTATTCCAGGAGGGGAATCGCTTCTTCAACCTTTACCCTCACCCTCACGAACGAGAAGAATCAGGAAAAACGGATCTCCGTCTCCCTGTTCAAAGCGAGGTTGAGAAATGGATAAAAAAGGATTTACGCTTATAGAGATAATGATATCCATTGCCCTGTTAGCCATCATCCTGGTGGCGCTGACCCATGCAGCGGTAGTGATCATAAGGAACAACGCCCGCTTCGAGCATCGAAAAACCGCACTGACCCTGGCCCAGGAAGCCTTAAACTCCCTCAGCTCTTTATCGTACACCAGCAATCTTCTATCGGACGTAACAACCGACACGACCTTTCTGAGCTCCCCCACTCCTGACCCGGATGGTGACGGTAACGTTTACATCTTGGACAAAGACCATAACGGCAGCTACTCCAGCACGGACATCAACGACTCAGGGGACGCTGCCAAGGGAATAGACCATCCCTCAGGATCCAACAACTACGCCTCTATCCAGCCCATAGAGCGGATAAGCCCCGTAACCTATTATAAGGTGTGGGGGATTGAGAACTTAACCGACATGAAAAGGATCACCGTTGTGGTTTACTGGTTTGAAGGAGGCTCGACAGACATCCAACATGTCCACTATGTCTCTTTGACAACTTACAAAAGGAGGCCTTAGGACATTGGTGAAAAACGAAAAAGGACTCACTCTCATAGAACTTGTCGTGGCAACGGCCGTTCTGGTGATCGCCCTGGCAGGGGTGTTTGCCCTGTTGATTAACCAGACAAAGACCTCCTACAAAGAAGCGGCAAAGGCGGAAAGCATGCAAAGCAACATCATTTCCGAACTGGTGTTGATCAGAGACATCACCATGGCCGGGCTGGGAATGCCCAAAGAGTACAGCAACAGCTTCGTGCCTATAGATTCCAACAACAACGTCTCCTATGGCCAATCCGAGAACCACGACGAACTGATCATCAAGGGACCGATCATATCCTCCAGGGTCGATACATTCATGAAATGGGGCTACAACTATTCCTACATACCCCAAGGCACAAGTTCAGTAACCATTGCCACCTATCCCGAGGCATGTGTCACCTCCCCATCGGACCCCCAATGCAGCAGCTTCCCGACGTTTCCCAGCTTCAGCTCCAGCACAAATGGTAGTGGAGAGCATGAGAAGATAGTCTTTCTTGACGCAGAGACAAAAGACATCCTTGGCAGCAAGGTCTACCCAGTTACAGGAGTACAGTCCTCAAACAACACCTCTGTTATAACCCTTGGTACCACCACCGATTTCAGCATAAGAGAAAAGGGAAGCCTGATCTTCAGCATAGGCTATCTAACGGTGCAGAACAGCTTATTCTCCAATTACGTATCCGGCTTCACAGGTTATAAACTGAGCTCCAGCACCAGCGGCGAAGCCATCTGTGCCCCAGGGACAAGGACCTTGATCAGGGTCTACGGAGGCGGGCATGACCCCGTCATAGACTGTGTCTTAGACTTTCAGGTGGAATTTGGTTACCCAGGTTCCAGCGGAATAACCTGGCTTAATTCTCTTCCAGACAGCCAGGGAAACTACCCCGAGCTGGTGAGGGTCAACATTGTGGTGCAACAGGGGAAGAAAGACCCAAGATACCAGTACGCCTCTGCCACCATTCAAACTGCGGACAACACCGTTACCCTCACCACGGAGCAGAAACACTACCACTGGCGAACCATCAGATTGGTGGTGCCACTGAGGGAAGTGGAATGAACGGGCTTTCAAGCATCCCCAGGAACAACAGGGGAGTAGCCCTCCTCGCCGTGTTCGTGGTTATGATCATAGGATTGATTCTGGCAGCCCTCAGTTACTACCTTGTCACCAGAGGGAACCAGACCTACAAGGCCACGAAGAACTATGCCAAGGCTGTAAACCTGGCCCAAGGTGGAATAGCAGAAGCTGTGGTGTTCATCGACAACAACTCCTACGACACCATCGAAAACCAGTTGGGTACCGAAGAGACCGCAGCCTCCGGCGCCAAGTACCGGATATGGAGGGTCTTCTGGAACAACCTGTCGGGATTTGGAGGAGCACCGGTGTTCCCACCAGTATCTGGAGCCTATTCCGGTGTGGCGGGAACAGGAGTGTACTACCTAGTACACTCTCAAGCCACGGTAGAAAGTAGCCAGGCAGACCTTTATGTAATGTATGTAAAGGGATATTAATACTGTTTAATAGGAGAGGAAGAAATGAAAAAAATGCTATTAACAATAGTCTTTCTCTTGTTCTGTATTGGTACTAATGAAGTAATAGCAAAAGACAATCTTTTCCTAACGGGAAGACTGGAAATCCTGAACAAAGACTTTGCAGTCATTTATGTAATCTCTGAAAATTGTAGAGGAGAAAGGAAGTTCCAAATTGATGACGAAACTTATAAAATAATCAATAAAAACAAGGATAAATACAGCGTCAGAATCTATTTTGCGATAGATTCCGACGTTTGCCACAAAAGAAAGACAGACAAAATTACAGAAGTGGAGGAGTAAATCATGAAAATCCTTAAGATTGTAATGTACTCCTTCCTTCTCGTTCTCCTCTCTCAACTAAACTCAGTGGCATCAATAAGCGATTACTGTGCTGTACCCCCTTTCATCGGTACAGCTGTCCAACCAAATGTGCTCTTCGCCATCGATACAAGCGGTTCCATGGGATGGTGCGCTTACAACCCAGATTCAAACAAAGAGTACTGCTGCAACTACTCAAGCGGTTGTGGATGGACCTACCAAGGGAACGAAGAAGGTTACTTCGACCCCGACAAAGTTTATGAATTTTACTGCACAAGTTGGAGAGGTCGTTGGTGCAGGGATGGATACTGGCAAGAAACAACAGGAACCCCTTCTACGTGTCCTAAAAGGGCCTCCGATATAAATGAATCTAACATATACTCTGGCAGCTGCTTAAACTTTATTTATATGAGCAGAATTGACCTTGTCAGATGGGCAATAACCGGAGGAAAACTCGAATCCTGTACCTGGCCCCAAATAAACAGGTGTGACCCAGAAACCTATGGTAATCCTGGAAGCCAAGTCAGCTGCGATAGTTATGGGTGTATTCTAGAGACAAGCGACGGGGTAAAAGTCAAGGTTCCCTGGAACAGAATCAATGAAGGACTAGCCTTCAAGTTTAAAGATCTCAGTACCACACCAAGACTGGGAGTTTTATTCTTTAGTGGGTATGGTGTAAGGAGCGATAAAGTCTACATAGGAGACTTCACTGCCAGCGCAAACTTTGATGGATTAAACCCATATAAAAACCTGATAACCTACGTAAACTATGAATACGCCAGCGGAGCCACCCCTACAGGCCCTGCAATGTGGGACGCATACAACTACTTTGCCCAAAACGACCCGGAGTATGGAGGATTCACTCCCCAGCAGGGCAGTGGAGACAAGTGGCGAAACCCCATGTACCAGTGCTTTGATGAAAATGACAACGGGGTGTGTGAAGGAAGCGAGCTAACACTGGTTCAATGCGCTAAGAACTTCGTGATCCTCATGACAGATGGACAGTGGAATGTGGGTGGAAATCCTGGATGGGTAGGCGTGACATGCTCAATAGACACTGGATTCGAACGACACTCTGCAGATCCAGTTGTTCCTGCCTACTGGATGCATAAGGGTTTCACAAACAGCAAAACCGGTATAGATACCAACATAGAATCTGTGTACACAATTGGGCTTTGGCTTGGTGGAACAGGGGAAAACGCCTTAAAAAACGTTGCCATGTATGGCTCCTTTGATACACTACACGGAGACTGGCCTGATGCATTGAGCAACTATCCCTCTTCAACTTGTGGCCCAGTTGACGATTGTTGTGATGGATCAAACTGCGGCAAGGGCGGCCAATGTACCTCGCTTCCACCTTCTTCTTCGGATTGGGACCATAACAACGACGGGGTTCCAGACACGTTCTATTCAGCGACCAGCGCTAGAGAGCTGAGAAGCGCCATCAACAAGGCAATAATAGATATTCTCAAACGCACCTCATCCGGTACAGCCGTATCTGTGTTGTCTACATCCACGCGTGGAAGTGCCTACCTATCCCAGGCCTATTTCATCCCTTCAAAGACTTCCGCCAGCGGCGAAGACCTTACATGGATCGGAGAAATGAAGGGCCTGTGGGTAGATCTATTTGGCCAAATAAGGGAAGACACCGACCAAAGTCATGACATAACCAACTCAGTAGCCCAGCTAGAGTATAGCGAGGACTACGTTGCAAAATTCTTCTTCGACACAACAGACAGCCAGACGAAGGTCCATTTGTATACCTCCGATTCTACCGGGAAAGTGGAATCACCCTGTACACCCACTACTACAAGGTTGCTGGACACCAACAATGCAAACCTGCTATTAAGAACCATCTGGAATGTAGGTGAAAAACTCTGGGGAAAAAGCCCAAGCAGCAGAAAGATATACACCTCCCTGGACGCCAGCAGCCTAACCGAACTCACGGCGGAGAGCTCCACTGCCAGCTTACTAAAACCCTACTTGAGGGCATATGACGATACCGACGCCTTAAACATCATCAAGTACGTCAGAGGAGAGGATGTCGATATCTGTTTGGATAGCGATGATGGCACCTGCTCTTCAACAGGCCATCGCAACAGGAGCTTAACTGTTGACAGTGTTACGCATGTTTGGAAGCTTGGAGACATTGTCTACTCGAATCCCCGGGTCTTGTCCCACTTCCCTCTGGGTACCTATGACATCCGATACAACGATACAACATACAAAGATTTCACCAGAGAGAAGGTTTACGATCCAACCCTCACGGACCCCGTAAAAAGGAACGATTATCTATTCGTCGGTGCCAACGATGGGATGCTCCACTGTTTCTACATGGGCAGAATAAAAGAAAATCCTGATCTTGCCAATTACCCAAACGTCAAGGCGGCCGTGATTAAACCATCTGGGGCGAGCTACGATGTCGGCGAAGAGGTGTGGGCCTACATTCCCATGAACGTGCTGCCCTACTTGAAGTACTTAGCCTACACCGACTATTGCCACATCTACTACGTGGATCAGCGATCCATGCTTCTAGACGCCAGCATAAACGGGTCCGCGTCTGCGGACAAAACAAAAGATTCTTGGCGAACCATACTCATTGGTGAGCTCCGGTTTGGAGGAAATCCCAATCCTCCAAGCGGTTCCCCTACAGTGAATGGGAAAACGGTAGGGCTCTCCTCCATCTTTGCCCTGGACATCACCGATCCGGAAAATCCTTCCCTTCTTTGGGAGTTCTCGGACTCTGGCCTGGGATTCACCATCTCTTATCCCACGGTAGTGAGAATTGGAGACGCAAGCAAAAATGGCAACTGGTATGTAGTGGTCGGATCCGGCCCCACCGATTACAGCGGAGACACTCCCCCCTCCCAGGGGTACATCTACGTGATAAACCTCCGGGATGGGTCCTTGGCAGGAAAGCTCCCACTACCGGCTGCCAACTCCTACACGGGAGATTGTGTTGCTGTCGATCCGGAAAGCGACTATTCGGTAGATGCCATCTACTGTGGCACGGCAGAGAAACAGCCCAATGGGGATATAACAGGCAGGATGGTGAGGATTTTAACAGGAGAAGCGGTCCCCGTTAAAGACGCCAACGACATTATCACAAACTGGACCGTGACAACCCTGGTAAACACTGATGGTCCCATCACTGCCTCTCCCGAGTTCGCCTTCGACAGCCAGGGGAACCTCTGGTGTTATTTTGGCACAGGGAAGTACTTTGGAGAAACAGACAAAACCAGCACTAACCAGCAATACATATACGGCGTTAAAGACACCTGCTGGGGATACAACAATGGGACCTGGGAATATGGATCTTCATGTAACGCTGTGACCAGCATATTCGACACCACCAACGTGGTGGTATCTGCAACCGCCGCTGACTATGTCTGCATGTGCGAAGGAGGAGAAGCAGATTGCAAAGATGGAAACGGCGGATGCTTAAGCACGGGGAGCTGTTCAGGAGCAGTGAAGGTGGTGACAAAAGTGACCGGGGTCACAGTGAGCAACTGCAGCAGTTACACAGATTGGCAAGCCTGCGCCAATTACATAGCCAACAATTATGACGGCTGGAGGATCAGCCTGAGTACATCCAGCCCTGCCGAAAGGGTGATCGCCAAGCCTTCTGTGATCGGCCAGGTAGCCATGTTCACCACCTTCACACCAAATTCAGACGTCTGCGGCTTTGGGGGCAATTCCTACCTCTACTCCCTCTACTACAGGGCTGGAATACCCTATAAGCAACCTACCATCCTCAAAGAAGAAGCGTACCTGAACGGTATTTTGGAGAAGTCTGTATCCCTGGGCCAGGGGGCACCCGCCATCGGAGAGGGCATCGTGTCAAAAAAGGTGGGGAGGAAACTCAAAACCTACATCCAGCTCTCCACGGGCCAGATCGTAGAGCTCACCAATCAACCCGTATTCCTCCCCTCCAAGATCCAGTTCTGGATAGAGCGGTAAAAAGCAAGTTGGGGCAGGCACTGACTTCAGCGCCTGCCCCCTACTCTGTACACCTAAAACCCAGGCCTTCCCATTAAAGGGTTTTTGGCGTATATACCTTAACCCAGCACAGGAAAGGAGGGAACGGTGGAGCCCAAGCTTTTCAGCTGGAAGGAGATTCCCGGTAGAACACCCAAAGAAGGGGTAACCATGAGGGTGTTTTCAGGTGAGAAAGGCATGATGGTTCTCTTCGAAATAGCCCCCAACGCGGAGATAGAAGTCCACTCCCATCCCCATGAACAGATGGGCACTGTCCTGAAGGGAGAGATAACCCTCAAGATTGATGGGAGGGATATGCTGCTGAAGGCCGGAGACGGTTACATCGCCCCATCTGGTATCCCCCACGGAGCCGTAGCAGGAGCCAAAGGAGCCAGGGTCCTGGACTTCTTCTCTCCCCCTCGAGAAGACTACAGATAGGAGGTTAGAGGTGGAAAAGGCAAAGCACATCTGGTTCAACGGTGAATTTATCCCCTGGGACCAGGCCCAGGTTCACATCCTTACCCACACCCTCCATTATGGATTGGGAGTCTTCGAAGGGATACGATGTTACAACACACCTAAGGGACCCGCCGTGTTCAGGAATCAGGAACATGTTGAGCGGCTTTTCAACTCCGCCCACATTGTGAGGATGAAGGTGCCCTTCAGCCAGGGAGAGATCAGGAAGGCCATTTTCGAGACCATCAAAATCAATGACTTGAAAGAATGCTATGTAAGACCCATTATCTTTTACGGTGTGGGGGCTATGGGATTAAACCCTCTAGACAACCCTGTAGAAGTGGCTATAGTTTGCTGGTCTTGGGGGGCTTATTTGGGAGAAGAGGGTCTGAAAAAAGGGATACGATGCAAGATCTCTTCCTTCACCAGGCACCACGTGAATATCGCCATGACCAAGGCCAAAGTGTGCGGCAACTATGTAAACTCTCAATTGGCCAAGATGGAGGCCCTAGAAGATGGATACGACGAGGCCCTCATGTTGGACGTAGACGGCACTGTGGCAGAGGGCTCGGGGGAAAACCTCTTTGTAGTCCGCAAAGGCATCATAAAAACTCCACCCGTCACAGGGATACTGGAGGGTATCACCAGAAACTCGGTCCTGGAGCTGGCAGAAGATAGGAACTACCCAATAAGAGAAGAGAAGATATCCAGAGACGAACTCTACATTTCGGATGAGGTCTTTCTGTGCGGCACCGCCGCCGAGGTGACCCCTGTGAGGGAGGTAGACAGAAGAACCATAGGGAAGGGAGAACCCGGACCTGTCACCAGGCATCTTCAAGAAGCCTTTTTTAAGGCGGCCAGGGGAGAAGACCCAAGGTATGAGAAATGGTTGGATTACGTGGAATAGAAAAGGCTAGTCTCAGGAGGTGTGGCCATGCCCATTTACGAGTATAAATGCAGCGCGTGCGGTCACAGGTTTGAAAAGCTCCAGTCTTTCAGTGAAGGACCAGTGAGGACCTGTCCCCAGTGCGGGGGAGAGGTGAAGAAGCTCATCTCCCGATCCTCCTTTATACTTAAAGGATCGGGTTGGTACGCCACGGACCATGCAAGGAAAAACGGGGGGAGCAGCTCATCCAGCAGTACTTCCAACACCGGTTCCAACACCAAGTCTTCCTGTTCCAGCTGTTCTGCCACCAGCTGCTCCAGTTGCACCTCATCTTGAACCCATCAAGGGCCCCTGGCCCCCTCCAGGGGCTCTACTTCCAGTATCAACCCCCTAACTCCTACCACCTTCACCTTGGTCCCCGGCATAATGGGCTTGGAAGAGGTGGCCCTCCATATCTCACCGTGGACAAAGACCTGGCCACCACGAGAATCCACCCGGGTTTTGGTCTCCCCCTCTTCACCCACCAACCCTTCGGCTCCAGAAACAGGCCTCCTGAATTGAGCCCTCAACCCGGCCGCCACTATAAGCCCTATAAAAAGGGCGGTGAACACCACCACCGGCAGTATCACTTTGAGGGAGAGTTTCAAGAACTGGACAGAGGTGTCCACCAGCATAACAGAACCCAGAAAGAAGGATATCACACCCCCCAAGGTGAGCAGACCGTGGGACGGGACCTTGATGTCCAGGACCATCAATCCGACCCCGAAAATGATAAGAAAAACCCCGGCGTAATTGAGGGGCAAAGTGTGAAAGGAATAGAAGGAGAGGATGAGAAAGACCACCCCTACTATACCAGGAAAGATCAGACCAGGATTGGAGAGCTCAAAGAGGAGCCCGTAAAAACCCAGCACCGCCAGGATATACGCCACATTGGGCATGGAGAGGAAGTAGAGAATCTTCTCCTTCGCGGTGGGCTCCACCTTCCTCAGGGTGGAGCTTTTAAGCCTGAGAGTCACTTCCTTCCCCGCCACCCTCACTTTTCGCCCGTCCACTTCTTCTAGAAGCCGGGAAGGGGATGAAGCCACCACGTCTATCACCCCCAGTTTCAAAGCCTCCCGAGCAGTTACAGAACTACTGGCCAGCACCGCCTCTTCCAGCCAACCGGGATTCCGCCCCCTCTCCCTTGCAATGGACCTTATGAAGGCCAGGGCATCGTTGGCCACCTTCTCTTTCATGGTCTCGCTCATCTTTCCAGTCATGGAGACAGGGTGAGCCGCCCCTGTGTTGGTGCCTGGGGCCATGGCAGCTATGTGCCCCGCCTCCAACACGAACAGACCTGCAGAGGCAGCCCGAGAGCCAGGGGGATAAACAAAGGTGATGACGGGAATTGGGGAGTTCATAATGGCCTTCACCACCTCCCTCATAGAAGGATCAAGGCCCCCGGGAGTATCTATGAGAATCATCACCCCCGATGACCCTGAGGAAGCGGCCTTCTCCAAGCCGGAAGACAGATAACGGGCCATGGGAGGATTGAGAATACCTTTGAGTTCCAACACAGTCACCTGAGATGCCCTACTGGAACCGTAAAGTGAAAGGAAGAGGAAAAAGCAAAACCCAAAAAACCTTGCTACGAGCCTTCCCTCATGGGAGAAAAATGTGGCGTCCCCTGATCTCCCCACCCTCCACCTCCAAGATTCCTAGAGTTCTGACGGAGGAAAAGCGGGTATCGGTAGGCGTACCGGGATTGAAGAGGAGCACCCCTCCCCTCCTCTCGTTAAATGGGAGATGGGAATGGCCAAAAACAACGCAGTCCACTTCCCTTTGACCAAAGGCGTCCATCACCCTGGAAAACAGTCCATGAGGCGGCCCCCAGCCATGAATGAGTCCTATCTTCACGTCCTCCACCTGGACAACGTCCCTCAAAGGCCAGGCCTCTTGGACGGGAGGATAATCCATATTACCTGCCACCGCCCTCACAGGCGCCACCTCCCAAAGATCGTCTGCCACACCGGGGACTACCATATCCCCGGCATGGAGAATAAGGGACACTCCTTCCCTTTCTAAGATCTCCAAAATCTCCCGAGGTAACCTGGGGGCCACCACGGGTATATGGGTGTCCGAGAGGACCCCGATCAGGGTCATTCTCTATTCACCGCCTCCTTCATATCTTTTCCAGGCTTGAAATAGGGCACCCGCTTGGGAGGTATGTCAATCTCCTCCCCTGTCCTGGGGTTACGTCCTTTCCTGGCCCTTTTAGTCTTCACTTTAAAACACCCAAAACCCCTTAGCTCCACCTTCTCCTCCCTTTTGATGGCATCCACAATGGAACGGAAAACCACGTTCACTACAGCCTCGGCCTCTTTCTTGGTGATGTCCAATTTCTCTGCTATCCTCTCTACAAGATCAGACTTTGTCATGTCACTCTACCTCCCACATAGATATCTTGGATGTTTTGGATAAAAAGGACTCAAACAACCCCCTCGTTTTACGAAAGAGGTCTCTCCAGCCCTCCTCTTCGCGCAATAGCAAGACTCTGGGTTTACCTTTAATCTTGAGGATCTTGGAGCTAATATAGCTGAGCACCTCGTCCTGGGTCATGAGACCATCCACCAAACCCAACTTTTGGGCCTGCCGACCAGTGAAGATTCTGCCATCGGCCAGGGCCTTCACCTCTTCCTCTTTCATACCCCGGGCCCGGGCAATGTCCTCCACAAACTGCTGGTAGATGTCATCCACCACTCCTTGGAGGATGGCCCTTTCCCGGGGCGTAGGAGAGCGAAAAGGAGAAGCTATGTCCTTATATTCCCCACTCTTCACCACCACCTTCCCTACACCCACCTTTTTAAGAAGCTCTTGGAGCTGAGGATAGGTGAAGACCACCCCTATACTCCCTGTGATGGTTCCAGGATCGGCATAGATCTCATTGGCCGCCGCAGCCACGTAGTAACCCCCAGAGGCCCCCACAGAACCCAGGGAAGCCACAACCCTCTTCTCCCTCCTCACACTCATAATAGCCCTGTAAATCTCCTGGGAAGGGGCAACCCCTCCTCCAGGACTATCTATCCGTACCAATACGGCCCCCACTCTAGGATCCTCTCTGGCACGCTGAAGCAGGTCTATAAACACCCTGGCCTTCTGGGCAGTGATCCTCCCATCTAAAGAGACCACCCCCACATAGGTGGATCTCTGCAAGATCACCCTCCATCTCTGAAACCCGTAATAAAGCACCAGGAGGAGTGACAAAAGCGAGAGGAAAAGGAATAGCCCCTTCCAGAACCCTCTGTTTTCCATAGACACCCTGTTTATTTGTTGTTATCCCGATTTATCATCTTGCCCAGAATCTCCCCCAGTTTGAGGAATCCCTCACCATGGGTTTGGGTATCCATAAATTTGCTGGTCTCTTCAACTTCCTTGGCCTTTTTATACTCCCTGACGCTGAGGGATATGCGCCGGGCTGCAGGATCTATCTTCACTATCTTGGCAGAAAGGGTTTCCCCTTCCTTCACCAGGTCCCGGGGATCTTTCACCTTCTTGTCGTCTAACTGGGAGACGTGGATGAGGCCTTCCACCCCCTCCATAATCTCCAGGAAGACGCCAAAGTCTGTGACGCTAGAGACCTTACCCCTCACATCGTCGCCCTCGGCATAGGTGCGGAGGAAGTCGTCCCAAGGATCGGGCTTGGTCTGCTTATAGCCCACCCTCACCTTGCGCCTTTCCACATCCACCCCCAAAACCTTAACTTCCACTTTGTCGCCTCTTTGAAGCAGATCCCCAGGATGGCGCACCCTCCTGTTCCAGGCGAGATCTTCAGCCCTGAGGACACCTTCCACCCCCTCCTCCAACTCCAAGAGGGCCCGATCGGGATAGATACGGGTGACCACACCCTCCACTACCTTGCCCACGGGGTACCTCTCCTCCACCGTCTCCCACGGGTCGGGAGCAACCTGCTTGAGGGATAGGGAGAGACGCCTATTCTCCCTGTCAACAGCGGTAACCACGCACTCCACATCATCCCCTTCCTTCAGCACCTCGGAGGGATGCTTTATCCTCCGGGACCAGGAAAATTCCGATATGTGGACCAGGCCCTCCAGTCCCTCTTCGATCTCTACAAAGGCGCCATAATCCACAATACCTGTCACTTTACCCTTCACCCTGGAACCCACGGGATACTTTTCGTCCACCTTATCCCAGGGATCGGGGGTGAGCTGCTTCATTCCCAGGGAAATGCGTTCTTTATCTTTGTCAAAATCCAAGACCTTCACCCACACCCTCTGGCCCTTACTCAGCTCATCGGAGGGGTGTTTTATCTTCTTCCACGAGATGTCGTTGATGTGAAGAAGACCGTCCACCACTCCAAGGTCTATGAAAGCCCCGTAAGTGGTGATGCTCTTCACCTTACCCTCAAATACCTTACCCACCTTCATCCGCTCCCAGAAGGCCGTTTTCTCCCGCTCTACTTCTTCTTCAAGAAGCTGTTTTCTGGAGAGAATGACGTTGCTGCTCCTCTCGTTAAGATCCACCACCTTAAACTGAAACTCTTTCCCAAGCAGGTCATCGGGATTCTTCACCGGCCTGACATCGGACTGGGACATGGGCAAGAAGGCTTCCACGCCTCCCACATCCACCCTGAATCCGCCCTTTACCCTCCGAGCCACCTTGCCAGTGACAGGAGTACCCTTCTCAAGGGACTCCTTCAACTGCTCCCAGGCCCTGATCCTATCTGCCTCTTTTTTAGAAAGGAGGGGCCCTTCTCCTTTATGGGAGAGGGTCCTCACATAGACATCCAGCTCGTCTCCCACCTGGGGAGGTGAATCAAACTCCGAGATAGGTACCATCCCTTCGGCTTTGTAACCGATATCCACCATGGCCTCTTGATCCGTGACAGCCACCACCTTCCCTTTCACCACGTCCCCCGGCGAAACCCCTTTTATGGTCTTCTCATAAATGGATTTCAGTTCCTCTTGAGTAATTTCGTCCCTATCTTCCATTTTCTCTTCCATGTTCCCCGTTACCTCCCATCAGTTTTATCCTTTCCACCACCTCCCCAATGATCCAATCAGGGGTCGAAGCTCCAGCGGTCACTCCTACCCGGCGTTTACCCCTGAACCATTGGGGATCCAACTCCTCGGCACCTTCTATGTGATAGGTATCCTCCAGGATAGCCCTGGAAATCTCCGCAAGTCTCGTGGTGTTGGCGCTATTCCTTCCTCCCACTACTATCACCACATCAGAGGCCTGCGCAAGGGTCATGCACTCCTTCTGCCTGATCAACGTGGACTCACAAATGGTGTTGTGTATCCTCAACTCCTCCAGCCTACCGCCCATGCCCCCCAGCACCTTCATGATCCCCCGGGTTAGATTCTCCCGAGATTGGGTGGTCTGGCACACGATACCCACCCTGGGAAAATCCATCCGGCTGTCAAAATCGTCCATCAAAAAGGCCCTGCCCTTACCGTAAGCCAGCAGGGCCTGAACCTCTGGATGACGCCTATCCCCTACTATAAAGACCCAGAAACCCTCATCCACCAACTCGGCCACCTTCTGCTGAGCCTTCTTGACAAATGGACAGGTGGCATCCGTTATCTCCATTCCCCTCTTTTTAGCTTCCTCTAGCACCTGGGGGGGCACACCATGGGATCGGATGATGAGACGGCCCTTTTCCAGTATGTCCAAGGAGTCCACAGGCTTAATACCCATCTCCTCCAGCTTCTTAACCACTTGGGGATTGTGGATCAAAGGGCCAAGGGTATGAATGGGTTCCTCCGAACCATTGGCAGCAGCGTCAAAGGCTATCTTGACAGCTCTTTTTACGCCGAAGCAAAACCCGGCATGTTGCGCCACTGCCACTTTCAGCCCCATATTCCCACCTCCCTAGCCTGTCTCTGCCAGGACCCATCCAACACACCCAGACGGCTGAGATCTCCCAGCCTCCTAACGAGCCACCGGGACAGAGGTTCAGGCCTGGCCCTTTCATAAGGCGTACCCGGCAGGGGGATGAAACAGTGGGCGTGGATTCTAGCCCCATAAAGGGAGACCAACTCCTCTATGAAGGCCATTGTCTCCCTTCTCTCATTTTCCCTTTCCCCAGGAAAACCAAAGATAAAGTCCAGATGAGGTGTAAAACCATATTCTCTGGCCCAACGGGCCGCCCTTCTTATCTCCTCCACCCCGTGTCCCCTGCCAATAGCTCGAAGCCTCTCTTCACTGCCACTCTGGGCACCAATAGTCAAGCTCTTATTGTTACAGTACTTTTTCACCAGCTCCAGAAAGGGAGGTGTCACTCCTTCGGGCCTCACTTCCGAAGGAAAGGTACCCCAAAAGATCTGATCCACCCCAGCACCTTTAAGCCCCTTGAAGAAGGCTTCCAGAGCCTTGAGATCCCTCTCCTTTCCCCGGGAAAGATAAGAAGAAGCATCGGGGGTGATGAACCTCACGAAAGACCTGTCCTCCCCCTCACGTATACAGGATAAAACCCGATCTACGGGCTTGTGCCTGGGAGTGAAACCGAAGAGGTAACTCACCTGACAGAACTTACACCCATAGGAGCAACCCCGGGTGAGCTCAATGGGGGAACGGTGATGAAAGCTCCGGGGAAAACAGGGAAAGTCCAGCGAAGGAACCCGGCTGCCCCTAAGAATCCTGGGCTGGGGTTCCCCCACAAGCAACCTATCCAAAAACCTGACAAAGGTTTCCTCCCCCTCGCCCACGAAGACGTAGTGAAATCCCATCTCCAAGGTACCCTGGGGATCTCCCGACGGGTGGGGGCCTCCCGCCACCAGCAGGACCTCATGGGGAAACAGCACCCTGATCCTTTCCAACTCCTCCTTCACCTGGTAAAGGTCAAAGGTCATGAAAGAATAGGCCAGGACAAGAGGCGCCTCTCCCCCCATTAACCCCTTCACAAGGGAACCTTCGTCCCAGACCAAAACCACCTCCCACTCCCTGGTGACACCACGAGCCTCCAGGGCCACCAGTAGAGGTGTCCAGCTGTATCTGTTATGTCGGGTGACCCTCAAAACCAGCCGGGGCAAGGTCCTCACTCCATCTTCTCTTTGTAAGCCTTAAGAATCTCCTCTCTGATGTGCTCTTTCAAATCCCTGGACAGGGGAATGATCAAATCGAAGTATCTTCCACCATGAGCCCGCTTTGAAGGGTAGCTTATGAAAACTCCCCCCTTCCTGCTAGCCACCACCTTGAAGCCTTTGATGAGGAGTTCCCCGTCCAGCTCCACATCAGCCATGGCCTTCACCTGTCCCCCCAGAGAGGATGTATCAAAGGGGTATATCACCACCCGAGTCACCTTCACTCTTGTCCCCCTTGTAAAGCTCCCTTCGCCGCGCCTCCAATAAATCGTCCTCCAATCCCAAGTAGCCGGCGGCAGACACCACTTTCTTTCCCAGCTCTCCAGCCAACCCCACCACAGGGGCCACTGCCTTCTTATATTGGAGGTCTCTAGTGAGATGGTGATCCAGTATCATCACTCCCACCCGGGTGCCAGTAAGGATCTCCATGAGGTTCTTCATGACCATTTCCAGGTCCTCCCAAGAAAATCTGACCCCTAACATATAAGTCATGGGCCCATCCAAGTAGAGGGCCGAAGGATCCATTTCCAAGATGAACCCCTGTTGCTGGGGCAGGACGGGCCCCTGAACATCGGAAGTGAAGAGGAAGGTCTCTCCTCCGTGGTCTACAGCCACTTGAATCACGTACCCTAGCCGAGGGGACTTCCCGTGGGGCACAGGAGAGGAAAAAGTCAACTCCACATCCCCAAACTGGAAGGACCTGCCGTCCCCCACCACTATGTCTTCAGGAACCCCCTCCAAATCCCTGAGAAAGGCCCCAGCCCTTCTAGACTGATTCCTATTGATGTGACCCTTAGGGTCCTTGATGATAAGGGTCTTCCCACGATAAATTTCCAACTCTCGGGGATGATAGTGGTCGTGGTGGTAATGGGTGATGACCAGAATCTGGGCATCCATGGCCGCCTCTTTAACCCTCTTCCAATGCTCCTCCTTCCTCCCTAACTCCCTGGGATGGGGAGGAAGGCCGTATCTACTGGGACCCAAAGCCACTCCCGGATCCAACAGAATCTTCCACTGGCCAGCCTCCACAAGAGTGGCCATGCTCCTGGTTCCCATGCTGTCAGCGGCTAGAGGCGTGATTTTCACCTCTCACCTCCCCAATAAAGAATAAAGGGGAAGCCCGTGGCTTCCCCCTACCTCCAGTGTATGAATCCCTCAGCAGGCCCCAGGGCCACCTCTGCCCTCGAGCCTCTTGAGGGCCTTGGCCCCTATGTCCTTGCGATAATGAACCCCAGGCCAGTAAATTCTCTCCACGGCTTCGTAGGCTTGGTTTATGGCTTCTTTAATGGTTCCACCCAAAGCGGTCACACCCAGAACCCTGCCTCCATTGGTCACTATCTTTCCATCCTTCTCGGCAGTTCCAGCATGAAAAACCTTCACACACTCCATATTTTCCACCTGGTCCAGACCCTCTATGACAAAGCCCTTCTCGTACTTTCCGGGGTATCCCCCCGAAGCCATAACCACGCAAACCGCTGCCTGGCGCTTATAGGTGATCTCCACTTGGTCCAGACCTCCCTCTATGGAAGCTACAAGGGCCGGCACTAGATCGCTTTCCATGCGCATAAGGATGGGTTGGGCCTCGGGGTCGCCAAAACGTACGTTGAACTCCAGGACCTTGGGTTCTTCTTCCTTGATCATAAGACCCGCATAGATCACCCCTTTGAAGGGGTGACCCATATCCTTCATGCCTTCCACCACAGGCCTCATGATTCTCTCCATCACCTTTTGATGGACGGCAGGAGTGATCACGGGAGCGGGAGAGTAAGCCCCCATACCCCCCGTATTGGGACCCTCGTCGTTGTCATAAACGGGCTTGTGGTCCTGGGAACCGGCCAAGGGATAGAGGTGTTCTCCGTCAGTGATGGCCAGGAAAGAAGCCTCCTCACCAGTAAGAAACTCTTCCACTACCACCCTATCCCCCGCGTCTCCAAAGGCCCGCTCCACCATTATCCTGTCCACTGCTGCCAAGGCTTCCTCCAGGGTCCTGCATACCAGTGCCCCCTTGCCCGCCGCCAGCCCGTCAGCTTTGACCACTATTGGGGCACCTTGGGCCTTTATGTATTCCTTGGCCGCATGGGGATCAGAAAAAACCTTGTACTCAGCGGTGGGTATGCCGTAACGCTTCATGAAATCCTTGGAAAAGGCCTTGCTGCCCTCCAGCTGAGCCGCCTCTTTACAGGGGCCAAAGGCTTTAAGCCCCTTGGCCTGGAAGACATCCACTATACCCTGGGCCAGAGGGTCCTCGGGACCCACCACGGTGAGGTCCACTCCCTTCTCACTGGCAAAGTCTGCCAAGGCCTCCAGAGACCCGGGCCAAGGGATACACTGGGTCTTGGCTTCCCTGCAGATGCCTCCATTGCCTGGAGTGGCGTAAATCTCCTTCACCAAGGGGCTCTGAGCAATCTTCCACACCAGGGCGTGCTCCCTGCCACCACCTCCCACCACTAAAACCTTCATAGCGACCTCCCCCAATTTTGGGTTCATATCCTCTTTAAATCCCTAACAAACCTCTTGTACCAGCCCTCTAATACTGCTTGGGAAGCAAAGTGGATCTCCAGGGGTACCCAGGGATCCCCTATCCGGTTCCACACCTTTACCCTGAGAAGACTTTGTTCCCTGGCCCCTTCCGGGACTTTATGGGAAACCACCAAGAGGTCTATATCGCTCTTGCCGGGAATGGCTCTCCCTTCCACGCTGGAACCAAAGAGATAGACCTCAACTTCCCCCAGCTCCTCCTCCATCACTTCCTTAACCACCCTTGCCAAGGCCATGGGGTCCTTGAAATATTTTCTCTCCCTTTCAGCTACACCCCTTATAGACTCCCAGAAGGTGTTTAAAGACATCCTTCCACTGCCTCCATCACCCTCTTCAGGAAGGCCATCATCTCCTCCACTTCTTCCCTGAGATAGTCCACAGGATAATACCTGGCCCCCAGGTAGGCCCCTTCCATATCCCCCACCAAAGCCAGGTTCTCCATAAAAAGATGCTCTAGGGCAGGACACTCTGCCCCGGCAATGAGGAAAAGCCTCCTCAAGGCATGGGTTTTGGGATAATCTCCCATCCTTTTTGCCAAGAGGTACTTCAAGGTAAGCTGCAAGGCCTGTTCCGCAGAAAAGGCAGCCAGCCTGTAGGAACCCTTTGTCAGCAGGTCCAGGGCATTCTGATAGAAGGCTTGAGCGTTCTCCTTTAAGAACTCCAAACTACCCTCCTGTATGGTCTGCCCGGTCCGTCTGGTCCTTTAATGCCAGCTTCTCCTCCATCAGCCTGTAGAAGGCCTCCATGGCTTCATCCACCTTGGCCACATCTTTGCCTCCCGCCTGGGCCATGTCAGGACGTCCCCCCCCTCCTCCTCCCACCACCCGGGCCACGGTCTTCACCAGTTCTCCAGCGTGGAGCTTCTTACCCGTCAGATCCTTGGTGAGGGCGCATAAAAGGATGACCCTGCCTTCGGAGGCCGATGCCAGCAACACCGCCGAGGTTCCCAGCTTCTGACGAAGGCGATCGGCCATGGCCCTCAGACCCTCCACATCGGCCCCATCCATCCTCACTGCCAATACTTTCACTCCCTCCACCTCTCGCACATCAGAAAGGATGTCCCCTGTGGCCTGGGAAGCCAATCGGTCTTTGAGACGGGATATCTCCTTCTCCAGTTCTTTCACCTGAGCCAAGAGGCGCTCAACCCTGGGAAGTTCCTCTCCGGGTTTGGCCTTGAGGAGCTCCCCAATAGCCCTCATGGTGGCATCCTCCCGACGGAGATGCTCCAGCAGGGCGCCACGGGCAAGGGCCTCGATCCTGCGAACTCCAGCAGCCACTCCGCCTTCGTGGATGATCCTGAACATGCCTATGTTGCCAGTCCGCCTCACATGGGTGCCAGCACAGAGTTCCTTACTGAAATCCCCCACCATTACCAAACGTACCTTGTCTCCATATTTCTCATCGAAAAGGGCCATAGCCCCCATCTCCATGGCTCTCTCCAGGTCGGTAACAAGGGTTTCCACGGGGTGGTCCTCCCAAATCCGCTGGTTCACCAAATCCTCCACCCTCTCGAGCTCTTGGGGCGTCAGGGAAGCGAAATGGGTGAAGTCAAACCTGAGACGATAGGAGGCCACCAGAGAACCCGCCTGCTTTACGTGATCCCCCAATACCTGGCGCAGGGCCCAGTGGAGAAGATGGGTAGCGGTGTGATGAGCCATGGTATTCCTTCTGTCTTCCTCATCCACCCGAGCCAAGACCTCGTCTCCGGCTTTCAGGGTGCCCTTTTCCACCTTGCCCTTATGCACAAAGAGGTTGGGCAAAGGTTTCTGGGTCTCCTCCACCCGGAAGCGGGCCCCCAAGGTCTCCAGATAACCCTTGTCTCCTACCTGGCCCCCCGATTCGCCGTAAAAAGGCGTGCGATCAAGAACCACCTCCCCTTCCTCCCCCTCTTCCAAGGCATCCACCTGCTGACCATCCCTTATGATGGCCAACACCTCGCCTCTATCCTCCATGGCTTCATAACCCGTGAAGACTATGGGGCCCCGGGTTTTTTCCAACTCAAGGTAGACCTGGGGCACCTCCTGGGCCTCCCCCATCCAACTGGCCCTGGCCCGCTCCCTTTGGCGCTCCATCTCCCGGTCAAAACCCTCCAGGTCCACTTCCAGCCCTTCCTCTCTGGCTACATCCTGAGCCAGATCCAGGGGGAATCCATAGGTGTCGTAAAGTTTAAAGAGGGCCTTTCCGGGAATGACCCTGTCCCCTTTGGCCTTCACACCATCCACCACCTCTGACAGCATCCTGAGACCGTACTCCAAGGTGCTGCTGAAACGTTCCTCCTCCATACGGGTGATCTTAGCCACCAGCTCCCGGGACTCCACCAGCTGGGGATACACCCCCTTCATCATATCCACCACCCGGTCCGTTACCCTGTAAAGGAAGGGTTCCTTCATTCCCAGGAGACGCCCATGACGAGCCGCCCTTCGAAGGATCCTACGAAGGACATACCCCCTACCCTCATTGGATGGCAACACTCCATCAGAGATGAGAAAGGTGGTGGCCCTGGCATGGTCAGCTACCACCCGGATGGAGATATCGGCGCTACCTGACGAGCCGTACGTCACACCAGATAGGTCCTCCACAAAGGCGATAAGGGGACGAAAGAGATCGGTATCGAAATTGGATCTAACACCCTGCAAAACGGCTGCCAACCGCTCCAGGCCCATACCTGTGTCTATGCTGGGCTTAGGCAGGGGGGTGAGGTTACCCTCCCCATCCCGGTTGAATTGCATGAACACCAGATTCCACAGCTCTAAAAATCGGTCGCAGTCGCAATAGATATTGCAATCAGGGCCACAAGCCATGTCTTCGCCCTGGTCTATAATGATCTCCGAGCAGGGGCCACAGGGACCTGTGTCCCCCATGGCCCAAAAGTTGTCTTTCTCCCCCATGCGTACAATGCGCTCTTCGGGGAAACCTACCTCCTTTGACCATATCTCGAAGGCCTCATCGTCATCCTCATATATTGTGACCCAGAGCCTACCCTCAGGCAGCTTGTAAACGCTGGTGAGGAGCTCCCAGGCAAAATGGATGGCTTCCCGCTTGAAATAGTCTCCAAAGGAGAAGTTGCCCAGCATCTCAAAAAAGGTGTGATGCCGGGCGGTGTATCCCACGTTTTCCAGATCGTTGTGTTTGCCCCCAGCCCGAACACACTTCTGACAAGAGGTTGCTCTGGCATAGGGTCTCTTCTCCTTACCCAGGAAAACGTCTTTAAACTGGACCATCCCGGCGTTGGTGAAGAGAAGGGTGGGATCGTCATGGGGCACCAAGGAAGAGCTGGGCACTCTGGTATGCCCCTTTTCTTCAAAAAACCTTAAAAACGTCTCCCTCACCTCATTGGACGTCATCTCCTCCCCCTCAAAATCTCTCTATCTTCAGCTTGGTCCTCCCAGTTCCTCCCCTGTCCTCGTCCTCCACCTTCTCCATCTCGATCTTGGTCATCTCAGCCGCTGACAGGATGCCCCGAATCCTCAACTTAAACTCATCGGGGTTGCTACACTGGGCTAGGGCCTCCTCAAGGGTTATGAGTTCCCTTTTATAGAGGTCAAAGAGGGATTGATCAAAGGTCTGCATGCCGTACTGGGCGTAACCCTCGGCGATGAGGGTTCTTAAAGTCCTAAACTTTTCCGGAACAAGAATGGCCTCCCTCACAGCAGGCGTGGCTATCAAAATCTCCATGGCGGGCACCCGCCCGCCCCCCCTTCTCTTCACCAACCTCATCGATATCACCGATTTAAGCACAGAGGCCAGCTGCAAACGGATCTGCTTCTGATAGTACGGGGGAAAGACCGATATGATCCGGTTCACAGTCTCTGGGGCGTCCAAAGTGTGGAGGGTGGAAAGGACCAAATGCCCCGTTTCGGCGGCAGTGAGGGCCGTCTGCATGGTCTCCAGGTCCCTCATCTCCCCCACCATGATAACGTCGGGGTCCTGCCTGAGGGAGCTCCTCAGGGCCGTAAGAAAATCTCCCACATCGGTACCCACCTCCCTCTGGGAAATGATACTCTTGTCGTCCCTGAAGAGGAACTCTATGGGGTCCTCTATGGTAATAATATTGGTAATCTTATGCTTGTTTATGTGCTCGATCATGGCCGCCAAGGTGGTGGACTTACCGGAACCGGTGGTACCCGTCACCAGGATGAGCCCCCTGGGTTCCATGGCCAGGTCTTTCAGAATAGGGGGAAGGTTGAGCTCCTCTATGGACGGCACCCCCATGGGCACATGCCTCATAACGATGGAGATGCTTCCCCTCTGCATATAGATGCTCACCCTGAAGCGTCCCAAGCCCGAAACCCCGTACCCGCACTCCGCCTCCATTTTCTCCTGGAGCCTCCCATGTAACCTGGAAGGTAGAATGGTATGGGCCAGCTCCATGGTTTCCTCAGGAGTAAGGGCAGAATAGTCCTCCTGGCGACGGAGCACCCCGTCTATCCTGAAGACAGGGGGATTACCGGCCTTGATGTGGATGTCTGAGGCTTTGGCCTCTACAGCCCTGTGCAGAAGGGTGTGGAGATCTATGGAAGTACCGCCAGCCATTCCTTCAAACCCCTTGGCCCAGAGCTTCCTTTGCCTCCGGCTCCAGTCTGGACCTCACCTCTTCCTCTATCTTCTCTCTAACCTCAGGGTTGGTGCGTAAATAATCCCTCACATTCTCCTTACCCTGGCCCAGGCGCATATCACCAAAAGAGAACCAGGCCCCACTCTTCTGAATGACCCCCAGCTCCAGGGCCATGTCAATGAGACACCCCTCCCTGGATATTCCCTGCCCATAAAGGATCTCGAACTCCACCTCCCGGAACGGGGGCGCCAGTTTGTTCTTAACAACCTTCACCTTCACCCGATTGCCTAAAACACCACCTTCCCTGTACTTAATGGAACCGATACGCCTAATCTCCAGGCGCACCGTCGCATAGAACTTGAGGGCCATACCGCCCGTGGTGGTCTCCGAAGGACCGAAACCGAAAGTGGATATCTTCTGCCTCACCTGGTTTATGAAGACGAGGGCCGTATGGGACTTGCTCACCGCCCCAGTGAGCTTCCTGAGGGCTTGGGACATGAGCCTAGCCTGGAGCCCCACATGACTGTCCCCCATGTCTCCTTCCAGCTCTGCCCTGGGTACAAGGGCCGCTACCGAGTCTATCACCACCACGTCCACGGCCCCGCTCCTCACCAAGGTCTCGGCGATTTCCAGGGCCTGTTCTCCGGTATCGGGCTGGGATATAAGAAGATCCTCTGTGTTCACCCCGAGCCTCCGAGCGTAAATAGGATCCAAGGCGTGCTCGGCGTCAATGAAAGCCGCCACCCCTCCCTCCTTTTGAGCCTCAGCCACCACGTGGAGGGCCAGGGTGGTCTTGCCCGAGGCTTCGGGACCGTAAATCTCCGTGATTCTGCCCCTAGGAATGCCTCCCACCCCCAGGGCCAGATCCAGGGGCAAGGCCCCCGTAGGAATCACCTTCACGTCCATAAGGCGCCCTCTATCCCCCAGACGCATGATGGAGCCTTTGCCAAACTCCCTTTCTATCTGGGCGATGGCACCCTCTATGGCTTTCTCTTTCTCTTTGGAAAGGGACATAACTCTCCTCCTGCCGAGGATTTGGGAAAAAAGCTACCATAGGGTTGCATTCATTGCAACACGAAGATCCAATGGGACTCTCCCGGGGAGAAGGGAAAACCTAACACTCAAAAGGTGGTTGTATCGGCACCTCCGTAACCCGGATATAAACAAAGGAATCGTCCAAAAGAATCTCTTGGAACAGATGGCCCCGAGATGATACTGAGAAAGAAATTGAAATGCTGGGAGGCAAAGTGACCGGCCCCACTGCATCGTGGAAAAGTTTAGTTTTCCCCATCCTCATCTTAGGGGGAGCCGGAATAGCAGGGCTCATCTTCCAATACCTGCTACTGAACCTCCTGAGGCGCTGGGCCCGACGGACCAGTAGTGTCCTGGACGACTCCATTGTGAAACGCTGCCAAAAGCCTCTCAAAGCAGTCGTACCCCTCATAACAATGGGCCTGGCCCTCCCCAAAGCCCATCTCCCCAAAGGCCTCCATGGCCTCTTGGCCCACGGAATTGAATTGGCGCTGATCCTCTCTGTAGCCTGGCTCCTCATCCAGGCCACCTCTGTACTGGAAGACGTGATCCTAAGCCATTACGACGTAGAAGTGAGAGACAACCTTATGGCCAGGAAGGTGTACACCCAGGTGAACATTTTGAAAAAGGTGATCACCTTCGTCATCCTCGCTTTGAGCCTCTCTGCCGTGCTTATCAGCTTCGAGCAGGTTCGCCAGCTAGGGATAAGCATCCTAGCATCTGCTGGTGTCCTGGGTATCATCGTGGGCTTCGCCGCCCAACGCACCATTGCCACCCTCCTGGCAGGGATCCAAATCGCCATAACCCAACCTATCAGGCTCGACGACGTGGTCATCGTGGAAGATGAATGGGGCTGGATAGAAGAGATAACCCTCACCTACGTGGTGGTGCGCATCTGGGATCTGAGGCGCCTGGTCCTTCCCATCACCCACTTCATAGAAAAACCATTCCAAAACTGGACCAGAGTTTCTGCCGATTTGCTGGGTACCGTCTACCTTTATACAGACTACACCATCCCGGTGGAAGCTGTGAGGAAAGAGCTGGAACGCATCCTTAAAAACTCCCCATTGTGGGATGGGAAGGTATGGAATCTCCAGGTGACCAACGCCACAGAACATACTATGGAGCTGAGAGCCCTCATGAGTGCGCCCGACTCCTCTACCGCCTGGGACCTGCGCTGTGAAGTGAGAGAAAAACTGATAGATTTCATCAGAAAGAACTATCCCCATGCACTACCAAAACTAAGGGCCCAGATTGAAGAATCTCAAGAGAAGAAAAGAGAAACCCCGGAGAGTCCTCCATAAAACCGGGATCCCCCTCACCAGAGTCTGAGTACCCTGTCCACAACTCCCTCCAAAACCCTGGCCATAGCATTCATCACATCCGGGGGATACGGCTTCAAGGTTTCATACTGAGGATCTAGGGTGACCTTTCCCCTAAAAGGCTGAAGATGATACTCAGGGGCCCCCTGGGCCAGGGAGGCCAACTCCTTCATGTCCTCCAATCCCACCACCCCTGGCACCAGGGTGGTGCGGAGGATGTACCTGGGAGCCCTCCGTTTGACAAGATTCAGACTCTCCGCCACAGGGGTGAAGTTCCCCCCTCCGGTAGCCGAAGGATACTTATCTGGAGAGGTCTTCAAGTCCATGGCCACCACGTCCACCAGTCCATCCCCCAGCACCCTTTCCAAAACCTCGGGACGGGCGCCGTTGGTGTCCAGCTTGGTGGCCAGGCCCAACCTCCTGGCCTCCGCCAGGAACTCAATCAAAAGGTCCTCTTGGAGAGTGGGTTCCCCCCCCGAAACTACCACTCCGGTGACCAGTCTCCTCCTCCTTATCACGTCTTCCATGACCCGGGGGAGAGAAAGCTCCTCCCCCAAGGAAAGGAGCCGGGGCAGAACCAGGCCTGGATTGTGACAGAAGGGACACCGGAAGGTGCAGCCCCCCAGAAAGACCAAGGAGGCCACCCTTCCAGGAAAGTCCAGAAGGGTGACCCCTTGAAAACCCCTTATTCCCCAGCCCTTTTTAGAAGGGTAAGATCCAGCCATTTCACAGCTTGACGTACTTACGATCCTTGAATTCCTCCTTCTTCCCATCGTTCCAATTCTTAACGGGTCTGTAGTAACCCACTATCCTAGAATAGACCTCCACGGGCACGGCCCTCACCCGTACACTGCTGGCTGCCCTCTCTGCCCTTCTCCTCTCTACCATGGCCTTCTCCTGCATCTTCTCCTCCTTTATTCTATCTTTAAATAGGCCCCTTGGGCCGCTTCTTCCAAAGCCTCCCTATCCACCTCCAGCTCCTCTCCGAAGGAGCCCAATTCGTCCAAGGTATGGGGATAAGGACAGATGGTGTGCTCCCCTGGAATGTAACCGTGAACGGGACACACAGAGAAGGTGGGAGTGATGCTGAAGTAGGGCAGATGGTAGTTGGTCACAATGGAGCGCACCAGTTCCCTCACCCCTCGATAGTCCCTTATAGCCTCCCCCAGAAACAAGTGGACCACCGTGCCCCCTGTAAAGAGAATCTGGAGGGCGTCTTGGTGCTCCAGGATCTCCCACAGGTCCCCTGTGTAGTCCACGGGCAGATGAACGGAGTTGGTGTAGTACGGATAATCCCTGCCCCTGGTGATGATGCCGGGGAACTTCTCGACATCTTTCTTAGCCAGTCTATAGGAAGCGCCTTCCGCTGGGGTAGCCTCCAAGTTGTAAAGATTACCCGTCTCTTCCTGAAACTCGGAGAGCTTTTCCCTCATAAAGTTCAGCACCTTAACGGCCCATTCCCTGGCCTCAGGCTCGTATATAGGTAGACCCAGGAAGTTGAGGCAGGCCTCATTCATTCCAATAAGCCCTATGGTAGAAAAATGATTATACCAGTATTGCCCCTGGCACTTTTTCACCTCCGAGAGATAGACCCGGGAATAAGGATAGAGCCCCTTTTCTGTGTAATCCTCTATCACCTTCCTTTTGATCTCCAGGGAAATCTTGGCCAGCTCCATGTAACGCTCCAACCGCTGGAAGAACTCCGATTCGTTCCTGGAGAGGTAGGCCATACGAGGGAGATTGAGGGTGACCACCCCAATGGAACCTGTCAAGGGGGACGCCCCGAAAAGCCCCCCTCCCCTCCTCTGAAGCTCTCTGTTGTCCAAACGCAGTCGACAACACATGGAACGGGCATCCTCGGGCCTCATGTCGGCATTGACAAAGTTGGCAAAGTAAGGGATGCCGTACTTACCCGTCATCTCCCACAAGGGCCTCAATTCCTCCTTATCCCAGGAGAAATCCTTGGAGATGTTGTAGGTAGGAATGGGGAAAGTGAAGATGCGCCCCTTGGCATCACCCTCTAGCATAAGCTCGGCGAAGGCCCGATTGATCATGTCCATCTCCCCCTGGAATTCGCTGTAGGTGGCCTCCTGTTCATCCCCTCCCCAGATCACCTTGCGGTCTCTGAAAGTGGAGGGAGGCACCAAATCCAGGGTGATGTTGGTGAAGGGAGTCTGAAAACCAACCCGGGTAGGCACGTTGAGGTTGAAGAGGAACTCCTGGAGACACTGCTTCACCCCTTTATAGTCTAGGTTGTCGTACCGGACAAATGGGGCCAAGAGAGTGTCAAAGTTGCTGAAGGCCTGAGCCCCCGCCGCCTCGCCCTGGAGGGTGTAGAAGAAGTTGACCACCTGGCCTAGAGCCGTCCTCAAGTGGCGGGCAGGACGGGCCTCCACCTTGCCAGGCACGCCACCGAACCCCCTACGCAAAAGGTCCTCCAGGTCCCAGCCCACGCAGTAGGCTGCTAGAATCCCCAAATCGTGGATGTGGAAATCTCCCTCTTCGTGGGCTTCCCTTACCTCCTGGGGATAGAGGCGATTGAGCCAGTAGCGGGCCACTACGGAAGAGGCAATGTGAAAGTTGAGTCCCTGGAGGGAGTAGTTCATGTTAGAGTTCTCCCGGACCCGCCAATCCTCCCTGCCCAGGTAGTGGTCCACAAGCTCCATGCCATCTACCAGGGCCTTCTTCAGGTCCCTGGCCACTCGTCTCTGTTCCCGATAGAGAATATAGGCCTTGGCCACCTGGGCATGGCCATTCTCTATGAGGATCTTCTCCACCAGATCCTGGATCTCCTCCACATGGGGAATGGAACCCTTCCTGAAAAAGCGCTCATAGAGGATGAGGCTCACCTGGTTGGCCAGATCTTCGGCTTTTACCCTGTCGCTGCCCCCTACAGCCCTGGCAGCTTTAAAAATGGCGTTTGTTACTCTCTCTCTGTCGAAGGGAACGATCTTGCTGTCCCTCTTTCTCACCAAGTATTCCATAGGTTCACCTCGCTCTCCATGGTTGGGAAGGAATTCCAAAAGAGGGATTAACACAACCCTTACCCAAGGTCAACACTATATATTGTGGTGTTTTTGTGGATAAGTCACTATATATTGATTTTTCCGGGCCTTAGGCAATTGGAAAAAATTTCTAAACATCAAATATGGCCCAAGATCTCTACAAAGAACTGGGCACCCTCCAGGCGAAACAATGAAGGTAAAGCCCTGTAGGCCTCTGAGGCCCCATTAATGAGGAGGGCCATCTCCCGGGCAGAAGGCATCTCCCGGGTCTCCTCCAGGGCCAGAGCCACTCCCAGGCCTTCCATCTCTTTGGCCATGGAGAGACCCAACTCCTCATTGTGATGGAAGACCACACAGGGCACCTCACCCCTGATAGCCGTAACCAGCTGGGCATAGCCGGAACCCACATAGGCCACCTGGGCGGCGGGTAGCTCCTCCAAGTTTCTCAGCCACACCACACCTCCCCAGATCTCTTCAATTCCTTTCCGCACCTCTTTCCCGGTCAAGCCCTCGTCCAGGTAGATAGGGATTCCTTGGGGTAGAAACCTCCTACGCATCCCCCTCACCCTATCCCCATGGACCCCTCCACCCACCAGAGGCACCTCCTGGACCATGGGAAATATGCCCTGGCCCCAAGAAAGGGGAGGAACCAAGGCCACATGGGCAGACTCGTAGGCCAGAGCCACGTCATCCAGCAAACCAGATACCTCAATGAACTGGGAGAGGTAGGAAAACCAGTTGAAATGACCCAGAAACCAGCCCAACACCCCTGTCTCCTTGGCCAAAAGGAGGGGCTGGGGCGCCATATCGGAGAGAATGACCCGGGGACGGTACTCCTCCACCACCCCTATCTCTCCCTCCACCCATAGAGACCATCCCTTCACCCACTCCCCGATCCACTCCTTCATCCGCCTATCTTCAAGGGAAGGGGAAGGCTCAGGGAGGGGAGTCCTCTCCCAGAGAAGTCCCGGAGGAGGTTCCCAGGGACACTCCAGGGGAGTTCTTACCACCACCTCCCAGTCTCTCCCCCACCTCTGGAGTGCCCCCCAGAGGCTCCGGAAGCGAAAAAGGCTTCCGGTAACAGGGCGGGCCGACAGATAAACCAGTAACCTATTCATGGAATGAAGATTACCCTATACAGAACCCCATCGCCAGTCCCCTGCCCCAACCGAATTGAATGAGCTGGTTTATGAAAGTGCTATGTCTTAGGTCATGAGAACGACCTAAGAAAACCGCTGGCTCAATGAACAACCCGGCACCAAGCCGCAGGGTATCTTCTGATTTCATAATTCCCTAAACAAACGTCCCAGAGGAAGAACTTTGGTGGATGCCAAGGCCAAGACGCCAAGTGATTGCAAAACCAGGGAAGCCCAAGCAAATAGAAATTAGAAATGGTGCCGAAGGCGGGATTCGAACCCGCACGGCCTATTACAGCCACTGGATCCTGAGTCCAGCGCGTCTCCCATTTCCGCCACTTCGGCACCCGCATCAAACCAGGAGCTCAAGCGGGTTTATATGCCTTTGGCTGAAATCTGTCAAGGTAGCGATATCAATAAAAATAGGCAAAATCAGGCTGGTTTTGTCAGCAATCTGTTAGCAGCTAGAATGGCACCGATCATAAGAAGCGGCGGATGGTCCCATCTTCTTTGGTGGCCTCCAGGGCCACCTTTGCCTTGAATTCAGCTGAATACTTCTTGCGCTCCCTTTTCATAGAATTCTCCCTGAAATTGTTTGTGGATAGAAAGCTTACCACATGGTCCAGTTTTTAGGGACCATTTCAACTATCCATAGTAGAGGCCGGTCTAGGGGTTCTCCTTTATATCTTTCGTTGTCACCCTCGCCCGAAAATTCGTCCGGTAGAGCCACCTCGGCGGGAGGCCACTTGAGACGCCATACACGAAATTTGGCTATAACTCCAAATAATCACCACCCATGTAAAACAGCCCTGATTTTGCCGGCCAGCTCTTCAAAGCTGAAAGGCTTCTGGATGAAAGGCGTTCCAGGTTTTAGGACACCATGGTGCACGATGGCGTTGTCCGTGTACCCCGACATGTAGAGCACCTTTAGATCAGAAAGCCTTTTTTTGAGGCGGTTCACTAGCACGTCTCCGCTCACCCCTGGGAGGACCACATCTGTAATGACTAGATGGGGTCTCACTCCCTTCTCCTCCACCAATAAAAGGGCCTCTCCACCGTTGGCGGCAGTAACCACCTCAAAACCCAGCCTCTTCAGCATTTCATTTATCAGCTCACGCAAGGCTTCTTCGTCCTCCACCACCAAAACGGTTAGACCCTCTCCCACCACTGTGTCTTTCACTTCGGTGGGAACCTCCCGTCCACCGGGTACCTCCATAACCTGGGGTAAGTAGACCTTAAATGTTGTGCCTTGTCCAGGTTCCGAATAGACCCAGATGTGTCCATGGGACTGCTTGATAATGCCATAGGCCACGGAGAGACCCAGCCCCGTCCCTCTTTCCTCCCCCTTGGTGGTGAAGAAGGGTTCAAAGACACGGGACATAGTTTCTCTATCCATGCCACATCCTGTATCTGTCACGGCTACGAGCACGTAATCCCCAGGTTCAACTCCCTGATGCCTTCTTGCATAGTCTTCGCCCAGCCTCACATTTGCGGTCTCGATGATCAACCTGCCCCCCCGGGGCATGGCGTCCCTGGCATTGACAGCTAGATTCATGATCACCTGGTCAAATTGTCCCGGATCAATGAAAACAGAAGCAAGCTCCTCAGCCAAGATGAGCTGGAGATCTATATCCTCGCCTATCAGTCTCCTGAGCATATCCCTCATACCACGCAGGTGGTCATTCAGGTTCACCACCTCAGGTCTAAGAGCCTGTCTTCTGCTAAAGGCCAAAAGCTGGCGGGTCAGGGTAGCTGCTCGTCTCCCAGCGTCCAGAATCTTCTCCACATCTTCCTTCAATGGATCCCAGGGGTAGAGCTTCTGAAGGATGATCTCACCGTAACCTATGATGATGTTCAGCATGTTGTTGAAGTCATGGGCAATACCCCCCGCCAAGCGTCCCACCGACTCCAGTTTCTGGGCCTGGTACAACTGCTCCTGCAACAGGGCTTTTTCTTTGGAGGTCTCCAAATGCTCCGTTATGTCCCTCTTAACGGCCACGAAATTGACAATGTTACCCCAGGGGTCCATTACGGGGGATATGGTGGCTTCCTCGGTGTAGAGAGTGCCGTCTTTCCTGCGGTTGACAAAGCGACCCTTCCAGGTACGGCCACTGGTGATGGTACCCCACAGCTCTTTGTAGAAGGCCTCGTCCTGCTTTCCACTCTTCAGGATGCGGGGATTTTGACCCACGGCCTCTCCCCGGCTATATCCGGTAATGGCTTCAAAAGCCGGATTGACGTACTGTATCATCCCCTGGGGATCGGTGATGACAATGGCCTCCCCCGCCTGCTCTATGGCCACGGCCAGCCTGTCACGCTCGGCCTCCGCCTCTCTCCGGGCAGTGACATCCCTAACGAACTCTACCACGCCCGTCACTTTTCCCGAGAGAGGGTCCTTCATGGGGTATGAATAGAGTTCTATCCACTTGACGGCCGACTCGGGAGGCCCCGGGACTATCTCCATCTCCACCTTTCCCGTCTTCATACAACGGATGGAGGGACAGGGATGGCATGGTTCGGAGGCATCCCTGTAACAGACATAGCAGGGCTTCCCCTCCAGGGGAAGGTGCTTGGCATACCACTTCTTCATGACGCTGTTGGTGTGGAGAATGGTCAAATCCTTATTGAGGACGGAAATGCCATCCTGGACACTCTCCAGGATGGCACTCAAAAACTTCTCCCTTTCCTTAAGTTTATCTTCCGCCTGTTTACGGGTCTCCAGGGCCTCCAGCCATCGGTTTAATTCAGCCACCTCCCGCCCTTCCCCCAACAACTCGGCGGGAGGAATGTAGTAGAAATTGTCGTAAACCTGCTGGCCAATAATGACCAGAGGGTGGGTACGGAGAACATCCAAAAGGAGACCAGGATGGAAGCTAGACCGGTGGTACTGACAAATGGCCAGGCACTGGCTGCCGGGAAAGAAGTCGTTGAGCCTGGCTTCGTACTCTATGAGCCTCTCAGAACCTGGCAGTCCCCTCAACACCCAGGTCATCTCGCCAGTCACCCTAAGGGCAGAATACCCCTCTGACAGCGCACGCTCTGTCTCCGCCCGCAACAGGGCTATCATCCTGTCAGGATGGAAGGCCCCTCCCTTCAGATAAGTCTGGTTCCCACCCAGGATAGAGAGCTGCCCCCTCTCCAAATAGGCATCTACATGAATTCCCTTCCCGGTCAGGTAGTCTAGAAGAACTTCGGCAGTATAGCTGTCCACGAAGCAGACAACCTTTTCACCCCGCTCCAGCCCCCGGCTCAGGAAAGAAGTGAGGACGGCCCGGTGCTCCTCCCCGGTCTCATAGAAACAGCACAGGTGATCCCCAGGTTTCAAATCTCTGAGGTTATCTGGGAATCCCCGGCTCCCGGTTTCCAGCACCAGCTCTCCCCTTTGACCCTTTAATTCTTAATGTATACTGAATTATTTCAATCTGGATATAAAATCAAATGCCTGAAGTGGACCTGTTTAGTACTAACAGGTCCACTTCACCCTTGGTTAAACTTGAAGTAGAGGAACATTATAATGCTCTGTCAGGTTACACAATCGCTGGTACTCTGACGGGCTTCACTATGCGCCGGAAGCCCTTACGAAAAGAATCAATCATCAAGAAACTGATAGATGAACGGTCAAAAGATGGTCATAGCCGAGCAATATATTTCTCAAGTAAAAAATGGCTTGCCGCCCAAAATCTGCTCGAGTGAACTTTATCGCTCCACAACAATGTATTTCAATTTCCCTCTATCTCCTTCCACCCCTCCTCCACCAACCCCGCATAACACTCCTCATCATACCTTCTCCCCCGTACATTGAGACAGGCACTACCTTCCAACACCCCACCTTTTCCCTGTTGTTCACCACCAGGTATTCCACGGCCTCTCCTAGATGTAGCTCAATGCCCATGTCCGCCAGCTGGTGGGAAACCAGGGCGGTGACGGTGGTCCGAAGGGCCCTTGGGGTCACTACAAGCCCCAGGACTTCCCCAAAAATTCCCTTCCTGGTAAAGGCATCATGTTCAGAATCCTGGATTTTTTCTCTCCAACAAGTGAAAGGGCGGGGCATTCCTCCCTTGCCCATGGCTGATAGCTGATGGCTCATGGCTGATAGCAACTATGAGCTATGAACCATGAACTACGAGCTATGAGCTATCATCTCT
>JAJSAC010000026.1 GCA_024274915.1 Thermodesulfobacteriota bacterium | reverse complement strand
TGGTTCATAGCTCATAGTTGCTATCAGCCATGAGCCATGGGCAAGGGAGGAATGCCCCGCCCTTTCACTTGTTGGAAAGAAAAAATCCAGGATTCTGAACATGATGCCTTTACCAGGAAGGGAATTTTGGGGGAAGTCCTGATCCTATTGATCGGCTCGTAAAGCCGACCCTTTACCCCCAGTACCCCTCCAGCACCTGTAAGAAGTGGTGGATATGGGGCCGGGCATCGTCCCATTCGATGGCTATGAAGTCCACGGAGTAATCGCCCTCCCATCCCGCCTTTTTGAGGTAGATCTGAGCCGCCCGCCACAGATGGTCCTGTTTCTTCCTGCCCAGGGCCTCCCGGGGATCCAGAAGGCCGCCCCTGGAGACAGTGCGCACTTCTACCAGATGGAGACATCCCCCTTTCTCGGCAACAATATCTATCTCACCCCAGCGGGTGTAGAAGTTGCGCTCTCGAACCTTGTAGCCTTGCTTCTTGAGAAAGGAGATGGCCAAGTCCTCCCCCTTTTTGCCCAGAGAACGGGTCCCACCCATCTCACACCTCTTGAGAGACCCCCTTAAAGGTCCTCCTATGGATAGGGCAGGGACCGTAAAGCCTGAGGGCCTCCCTGTGCTCCCGGGTGGCATAGCCTTTATGGGAATCAAAACCGTACTGGGGGTAAAGGCGGTGATAACCCACCATAAGCCGGTCCCTCACCACCTTGGCCACGATAGAGGCGGCCGCTATGGAAAGGCTTTTGTCGTCTCCTTTAATCACCCGCACCGTGGGGATCTCCAAGCCTTTGAGGTTCATGCCATCCACCAAGATCAGCTGAGGCCTCGCCTCCAGGCTCCTGACAGCTCGCCTCATGGCCTCGGCGGCAGCCTGGTAAATGTTCACCATATCTATAGCCTTCCAACTCACCACACCCACGGCCCAGGCCAGGGCCTCCTCCTTAATAAGCTCAAACAGCTCCTCCCTTTCCTGGGGGGAGATGGTCTTGGAATCCCGCACCCCAGGCAGTGGCCCATCCAAAGAGAGTACCACCGCCGCTGCCACCACGGGCCCTGCCAAACACCCCCTACCCGCCTCGTCCACTCCAGCCAATAAGGAGAATCCCTCTTCCCTAAAAACCAGATCAAAGGCAAGCCGAGAATCGGAAGAGGAAGTTAATGCTGAAGGAGAAAGGAGGAGAGATGAATCCTTGTTCCCCTTCTTCCCAGTTTTAGCACCCATCACACCCTCTGAATCCTCCCTACAACCTTTCACTTTTCCCCTTAGCCTTTAACCCCTCTTCCCTTCGCCCCTTACCCCCGCTCTTCCCTCAAACGCCTCCTGATGTGTTTTATCTTCACCTCAATGAGGCGGGGTTTATAACCATCTCTCCGGAGGGTCTTCAGGATCTCCAAGGCATCCCTGAGCCTTTTTTGGTCCTCACGGAGGTCGGCCATGGCTAAGAGGGCCTCGTGGGCCAAATCCCCCCTACCCCGGGCGATCACCCTACCATAGAGACCCTCCGCCTCTTCCCAAGCCTCAGCACTCTTGAAGAGATCGGCCAAGACCAGAGCGAAACGGAGATTTTCTACTCCCTCCCTCTCTTTAAGAAACTCCCGGGCCAGGGTCACAGCCATCTCCGTATCCCCTGCCCGGATGGCGTACTCCACCATGAGCTTCTCCCTCCGGGGATCGGGGTAAGAAGAGGGTATCTTCTCCAAAACCTCCAGTCCACCCTGGGGATCGCCCATCTCTTGAGCCCTGATGTCAGCCATGAGGAAAAAGGCCTCCCGGCGGTACTCCTCGGGGAACGGCCCCTTCAACAAGGCCTGGCAATACTCCAAGGCCCTTTGAGGCCTTTGATTGACCACCCTCTCTATTTGGGCCAGTTTCAGGAGAGAACGGGCAGCCCACTGGGAGCTACCTCCCTCTTCCACCACCTCCAGGAACGAGCGATAGGCCACCTGAAACTTACCCTGGGATAAGGCCTTATCCCCTTGGAAGTAGGCCTCCTTCTCTCCCCCCCAGCAACCGACTAGAATGAAAGCCAGAAACACAAGAAGCCATCGCCCGGAAACCTCCATACCGTTGCACCTCCACCTGAGTTCACCCCCCATGGCAAGAGGATGAAAGGAAGCGCCTCACTCTTCGTCCTCCCTCTCTCTCACCAGACTCACACCCACCACCACGTCCTCAGTGGGCAGGTCCATGAGCTTCACCCCCTGGGTGGAACGACCCATGACAGACACCTCTTGGGCCTCGAGTCGGATAGCCATTCCCTCCTGGGTAGCAATGAAAAGCTCGTCCTGGGAGTCGACAGCCAAAATAGCCACCATCCTCCCCGTCTTGCCCGTGAGGCGATGGGTGGTGACCCCCTGGCCGCCCCGGGCCTGAATGCGATAGGTCCCTTCAGGGGTGCGTTTACCGTACCCTTTCTCTGTCACCGTGAGAACGTGTTCCCCTTCCAACACCTCCATACCCACTACCACATCTCCAGGGGCCAGACGGATGCCCCGGACCCCCCGGGCGGTTCTACCCATGGCCCTCACCTGGGAAGATGAAAAGACTATGGCCCGCCCTCCCCGGGTGCCTATGATCACCGGGGTCTCATGGTCCACGGGCTTCACTGAAATGAGCTCATCCCCCTCGTCCAGATGAATAGCAATGATGCCTCCCCGGCGCACATGGCGGAACTGGTCCAGGGAAACTTTCTTAACCACCCCCAGCTTGGTGGCCATCATCAAATGACCATTCTGATCCTTCTCCATGAGATGGGCGAACGCCGTCACCCTCTCTCCCTCCCCCAAGCGCAGGAGCTGGTTGATGGGCTTGCCCTTGGCCTGACGGGAGCCCTCAGGAATCTCGTAGACTTTCAGAAGGTGAACCTTGCCTCGGTTGGTAAAGAAGAGGAGGTAGTCCAGTGTAGAGGCCACGTACAGGTGCTCCACAAAGTCCTCGTCCTTCACTTCCAGGGCCTTTTTCCCCCGTCCTCCCTTGCGCTGGCTCCTGTACTGGGCCAGGGGAGTGCGTTTCACCAGACCCCGATGGGTAAGGGTGACCACCATATCTTCCTCTTTGATGAAGGCCTCGGGATCGAAGACCTCCACCTCCTGGAGGATGCCTGTTTTACGCTCATCACCGAAGCGCTCCTTGACCTGGAGAAGCTCATCCTTGATCACCCCCCAAAGAACCGGCTCTTCTCCCAGGATGGTCTCCAGCTCCTTAATGAAGGCCAGGACCTCCTGGTATTCCTTCTCTACCTTATCCCTCTCCAAGGCCGTGAGGCGCTGGAGTCTCATGTCCAAAATGGCCTGGGCCTGCTTCTCCGAAAGGGCAAATCCCCCCATAAGCCCTTGACGAGCCTCCTGGGGAGTTGCCGAGGCCCTGATGAGGGCGATGATCTCATCCAAGTTGTCCAGGGCAATCTTGAGGCCTTCCAATATATGGGACCGCTCCCTGGCCTTCTCCAAATCGAACAGGGTCCGACGGGTCACCACCTCTCGACGGAAGTCCAGAAAGGCTTTGAGTATCTCGGGCAAAGAGAGAACCCTGGGAGCCCCGTCCACCAGGGCGATGAGAATAACACCAAAGCCTGTTTCCAGAGGGGTGTAGCGGTAAAGCTTCTTCAAGACAAAATCGGGGTCCTCGTCCCGCTTGATCTCCAGAACTATACGCACACCGTGGCGGTCAGACTCATCCCTGACAGCCTGGATCTCCTCCAGCTTCCCCTCCACGGCCAGCTGGGAAATACGCTCCACCAAAGAGGCCTTATTGAGCTGATAAGGTATCTCTCTAACCACCAAGGCCATCCGGCGGCCCTTAAGGGGCTCTACCTCCACCTTGGCCCGCAAGCGCAGAGAACCCCGACCCGTCTCGTAAGCCCGGACGATCTCGTTTCGGCCACAGATGAAGGCCCCCGTGGGAAAATCGGGACCCTGAATAAAGTTCATGAGCTCCTCCACCGTGGCCTCCGGGTGATCGATCATGTAAACCAGGGCATCCACCACCTCCGACAAGTTGTGGGGAGGGATGTTGGTGGCCATTCCCACAGCGATACCTGATGTGCCGTTGACCAAGAGATTAGGCACCCGAGTGGGGAGAACCGTAGGCTCTTGAAAGGAGCCGTCAAAGTTGGGAACAAAGTCCACAGTCTCCTTTTCGATGTCTCTCAAAAACTCCTCAGCCAGGGCCGTAAGCCTCACCTCCGTATACCTCATGGCAGCGGGAGGGTCCCCGTCCAGGGAGCCAAAGTTACCCTGACCGTCCACCAGGGGATAACGCATGGTGAACTCCTGAGCCATCCTCACCAAGGCATCATATACAGCGGCGTCGCCATGGGGATGGAACTTACCCAGGACCTCACCCACCACCCTAGCCGACTTTTTGAAAGGGCGATTGTACCATAAGCCCAGTTCCCGCATGGCATAGAGGATCCTGCGGTGGACGGGTTTCAAGCCGTCCCTGATATCGGGTAGGGCCCTGCCCACAATAACGCTCATGGCGTAGTCTATGTAGGCACTCTTCATCTCCTCTTCGATGCTGATAGGAACCACCTGGGCCATAAAGAACAACCTCCTTAAAATGTTAAGGATGAACTTCCTCCATCCTCGCCCTCTCCACGAAACCCTTCACCTTAGGCCTAACCCCTCATACCTCAAGTTTGACACCTTCATAACCTTTTACTCTCCACCCTTCTCCCTGCCTTCAGCCCTGAATTATCTTCGGCACCCGGAAGAAACCCCTGTCGTCTCTGTCGGGGGCATTGGCCAGGGCCTCCTCCTGGGTCAGGGAAGACCTCACTTCATCCTCCCGCATGACATTGGTTTGGGCTAGAGCATGAAAGGTAGGCTTTACATCTTGGGTGTCCAACTCCTTCAGCTGATCTACATATTGGAGAATCTTGTTAAGCTGATGGGTAAAGGCCTCCACCTCCTCCTCGGTGAACTCCAGCCGGGCCAACTGGGCCACGTGCAAAACCTCTGCCTTACCGATCTTTTCCATCAAAAAACCCCCATTAAAACTTGTGGAAGAATTATGAAGGATGAGGGACGAAACTCCCGCACTTTTCACTTACCCTTAACCTTAAGCCCCTAGCCTTCTCTCTTCAGCCTGGCAAAACGAACAACCAACAGCTTCTCTCCTACTTTATCGAAGACAACTCTCACCTTCAAGGACTCACCAGACCCTTGGGTGCCCAGGACCTTGCCAGGGCCAAAGATGGGATGGATCACCCGGTCTCCTCGCCTCCATTGAAGCGGGGCTCCACCTTCCCTGGATCTGGTAGCAGCCCTTCCTCTGGCCACAACGGGAGGCTCCTGGGGCAACCCTGGTCCCCCTCCCTCCACCTTCACCAGCTCCCGGGGAATAGAGTTAAGGAACCTGGAAGGGGGAAATGCCCGCTCCCTACCGTAGTATAGGCGGGTTCTAGTCCTGACGAGGAAGAGGATCTCCTGAGCCCGGGTGATCCCCACATAACAAAGGCGTCTCTCCTCCTCCAAACCAGCCAGACTATCCAAGGACAGAGCATGGGGCAGGAAACCTTCCTCCATGCCCACCATGAAGACCACGGGAAACTCCAGCCCCTTGGCAGAGTGGAGGGTCATGAGGGTCACCATATCTCCCTGTCCCCCTTCGTCCAGGGGAGTGGCCAGGGAAGCCCTGTCGATGAACTCCCTAAGCCCCTCGTCCACGTCGTCATACTCCACTGCCACGTTGATGAGCTCCCTCAGGTTTTCCAATCGACTCTGGGCCTCTACAGTGCCTTCTTCCTCCAGGGCCTTACGGTAACCTGTTCTGTCCAAGAGGTGATCAATAAAGCCAGAGAGGGGCATTTCTCGAGAGGCCTCCCGGAGCTCCCCCATGAGAACCACAAATGAGAAGAGTCGGGCCCGGGAGACAGAAGGTAAAACCCCCGCCTCTAAAGCAACCTCTAACCCCTCACCCAGAGGGAGAGAGCCCCGGCGGCAGAACTCCAAGACTCGTTCTATGGTCCTATCGCCAATACCCCGACGGGGCACGTTAACCACGCGACGAAAAGCCAATACATCGTCAGGGTTCTCCACCAGCCTCAGGTAGGCCACCACGTCCTTCACTTCTTTCCGGTCGTAGAACCTTAAGCCCCCCACCACCCGGTAAGGGATACCCCGACGGGCCAGGGCCTCTTCCAAGGGCCGAGACTGGGCATTGGTCCTGTAAAAGACGGCAAAGTGGGACAAAGGTCTCTCTCTGGAGAGTTCCTGGATCTTGGAAGCCACATAGTTGGCCTCGTCCCTCTCATCCCGGGCCACGTAAAGAACCACAGGCTCCCCTTTAGGGTTGGCGGTGTAGAGACGCTTCTCTTTGCGGAGGGTGTTCTCCTTCACCACGTGCCAGGCCACCTCCAGAATGGTCTGGGTGGAGCGATAATTCTCCTCCAGCCTCACCACCTTGGCCTCGGGGAAGTCCCGCTCGAAGAGGAAGATATTGCGCACGTCGGCCCCACGCCAGCTATATATAGCCTGGTCATCATCCCCTACCACGCAAAGATTCCGGTGCTTTTCGGCCATGATCCGGACTATCCGGTACTGGGGGGTATTGGTGTCCTGGTACTCGTCCACCATGATATGGCGAAACCGCCTCTGGAGGAAATCCCTCACCAGCTCGTCCTCCTCCAGCAACTTTAGGGGCAAGAAGATCAAGTCGTCGAAATCCACGGCATTATGGAGCCGCAGAAACTCCCGGTAGTGCCCATAGACCTGGGCCACCACCCTTCCCCAATCCCCCTCAGCCGCCAACTCGCCGGGGTTTCCCTGGGCTAACCTAGCCCGACCCATGGCTGCCAGGACCCCCCGGGGGGTGAACCGCCTATCGTCCACGTCCAGTTCTTTCAAAATGTCCCGGACCACCACCAGCTGATCCGAGTCGTCATAAACATTGAAATCCAAGGAGTAACCCAGGTGATGGGCGAAACGACGCAATACCCACAAACCGAAAGAGTGAAAAGTGGAAAGAAAGGGCGAACGCCGCCAGTCCTGGCCCAAGAGGTACATCACCCTCTCCCTCATCTCCTGGGCCGCCTTGTTGGTGAAGGTGAGGGCCAGAATGACCTCGGGATCCTCTCCCATGGCCATAAGATAGGCTATGCGATGGGTAATCACCCTGGTCTTGCCCGAACCGGCCCCTGCCAGGATGAGCAGAGGCCCCGAAACAGTGGTCACTGCCTCCCTCTGGGCCTCGTTGAGCCCTGCCAGCAGCTCGTCGGTGTTGAGTATGCCCTTCTTCATGGCGGGGACAATCTATCACAACCCACGGGAGAGGACCAGGGAGAATGAGCAGGACATCCTCAGATTCCCCTGTAAGGAGGAGGACAGGGTGGTTCCGAACACAGAGATAATAGCTGATGGCTCATAGCTCGTAGTTTATAGTTTATAGTTGCTATCAGCTATCAGCCATGAGCCATCAGCTATCAGCCACGAGCTATGAGCGAGGTGGGTGGCGAATTCATGGGCAAGAGAGGAATGCCCCGACCTTTCGCTTGTCTGAAAGGGAAAATCCAGGATTCTGAACATGATGCCTTTACCAGGAAGGGAATCTTGGGGAAAGTCCTGAAAGGAGGGGTGTAAATCAAAAGACATCGGCTTATGAAAATCATTGAGAAAGCGGGGAAGAACCAGCATGAAAGTCGGCAAATGGATAACGCTGGCCATCCTAGCAGTTCTCCTGATCGGGGAACCGTTTCCACCTCTGGCGAAAACCATCGCCAGTGTCCCGGGAAAAGGGAAGAAAGTGAGAGAAGTAGGTATGAAGTTACTCAAGTTCTACCCGGAACCCCTGCCCTTGAAATTCAAATACCAACCATCGCCAGAAGTGACCGCCTACTGGAAGGGGAACGAGATAGGAGTATCCCAGGGACTAATCAGCCTCACCACTTCCGAGGGAGAACTGGCCGCCGTCATAGGCCACGAGATAGGCCACGCCATCAACGCCCGGGTAATAAAAGAATTCTGGGTCTCCCTCCCCAGTTACAGCTCAAGCTTCTGCGCCTCAATTCTGCTGGGAACAGAAATGATAGGGCTAACCATGAAACTGACCCCCGTACCTTACCCGGAAGGTGTTGAGATGGAAGCGGATTTCATAGGAACCCTTCTCGCTTACCAAGCGGGGTACAACCCTTCAGACTTGTACCAAATCTTCGAAAAGCTGGCCAGCAGGTCTGGAAAGGGCCCTGTTCCCAAGTCCGAGGACGCCTGCCCCCCAATTCTTCTGAGGGTTGCCTTGATCAAAAAGGAAATAGAGGCCCTGAAGAGGGGCCAACTGGTTCCACCAATAGTCTTCTCCATATTTTCAAGGAAGGCCAGGCTCACACCCGGCAAATACAGAAAGGAACAACTTATCAGTACCTGTAGGTTCATGGGATATCAGATCAAAGTGGATGCTAAAGGAAAAAGAGAAATAGTTAAAGTTAAGGCTCCATGTGGAAAAGAGACTCGGTTTCTGATCCTGAAGGGTAAAGTGGAAAAGAGGCTAAAAGATCCATAAACACCAAGCTCCCTCCATGATGCGGCTCAGTTATCTCCATCAAAACCTTCCGCTTCTGTCAATGAGAGCCCAGGAATCAGGTCCTTTCTTCCACCTCAGCAGGCCACAGGCGGCGGAGATCTCCAGCCCCCGGCTCTGGCGGATGAAAGCGGAGAGGCCCCTTTGACGCAGATGAGCCTGAAACTCCAAGACCTCTCTCTCCGAGGGCCTCTCAAACTCCGCCCCCGGGAAAGGGTTAAAGGGGATGAGGTTCACCTTCACCCGCAACCCTTTCACCAGCCGGGCAAGACGCCTGGCATCCAGGGAGCTGTGGTTCACCCCCTTTAAGACCACATACTCCAGGGTGAAGCGCTTCCGTGGAGGCAGGGGATAGCCCCTGAGGGCAGCCATCACCTGGGCCAGAGGATAGCGCCTGTTAATGGGCATGAGAAAACTCCTGGTCTCTTCGTCAGTGGCATTGAGGGAAAGGGCCAAGGTGAGATCTAAGTTCTCATCGGCCAGGCGTCCCATTTGAGGTACCAAACCCACAGTAGATAGGGTCACCTTTCTGTGAGAGAAGCCCAACCCCTTGTCAGACACCAGTATCCTAAAGGCCGCCAGACTCTCATCGTAGTTGTCCAGGGGCTCCCCCATTCCCATGAAAACCACATTGGTGAGCTCTCTACCCTGCTTCCTCACCGCCGCCCTCACCAACAGGACCTGATCCAGGATCTCCCCCCGGGTGAGATCACGCTTAAAGCCCGTACAACCCGTGAGACAGAAACGACAGCCCATGCGGCAGCCCACCTGGGTCGAAACACACAAGGTGAGCCTGTCCCTGTCAGGGATGAGAACCGACTCCACCCTCTCACCGTCCAGGGCCGAGAAGAGGAACTTGGTGGTACCATCCCGGGCCTCCTCCCGGGCAACCTCTTCCAGGGAAAAGAGACAAAACTCTCGCGACAGGATCTCCCGAAAGGCCCTGGGGAGGTTGGTCATGTCCAAAAAAGAGCCCAAGTCTTGACGGTAAAGCCAGCCTTCTAGCTGATCCAGGCGGTAAGAAGGCTCACCCCTTTCTTGAAGCCATTGGGCCAATTCCCCCCGAGACATATCTTTGATGGTTCTGGTGCCATTCATTGCCCTTCTCCAGGCTCCAACCCCATAAGCTCCTGGTTGAGAAGCTCCTCTCGGGTTTCCTCTTTTTGGGCCAGCTTCTTGGGCTCAGTGCCTTCCTTAAAAACCTCGTAGAAGGCCCCTGGGTCCCCAGGCGGAGCCATGAAACCCGTTTTAGGATCAACGCGCTCGAAAACCACCGATGGAGGAGGCACAAAAGGCTCGGGGGGATCAAGGGCCGTTGCCACCTTCATGAATTCCACCCATATGGGGGCCGCCGCCCGGGACCCCGTTTCCCCCTTGCCCAGGGGTGAGTGATCATCGTCGCCCACATAGACCCCCGCCACAGTACGGGTAGTAAACCCCAGGAACCAGGCACTCCGATACTCGTCAGTGGTACCGGTCTTTCCGCCACAAGGCCTATTCAAGGCCTTGGCCCGCCAACCCGTGCCCCCCTGGACCACGCTCTCCAAAAGGGAGGTCATGATGTAAGAGGTGGCGGGTGAAAGCACCCGCCTAAAGGTAGCCTGGTTCTCCTCCAAAACCTCCCCCCTGTTGTCCTCCACTCTGGTTATGAAAAAGGGCTCCACGAGCATACCTCCCGTAGGGAAAACACCATAAGCCCTGGTGAGCTCATAAAGGCTCACCTCGGAGCCCCCCAGGGCCAGGGAGAGGTCGGGACGAAGGGGCGAAGATATGCCCAGCTTCCGGGCATACTTGATGGCCGTCTTCACCCCCAGTTTTTGAAGGAGTTTAATGGTAACCACATTCCTGGAATGGGCCAGAGCTACCCGCAACCGGGTAGGCCCATAGAACCGTTGAGAGTAGTTTTCAGGTCGCCAGTAATGGGTTCGGGCTGCCTCCTGAGGCGCCTCCATCTCGTAAGTGATAGGGGCATCTAGAATGATGGAGGCCGGAGTGAATGTGGTGTCCATGGCCGCCGTATAGATAATGGGTTTAAAAGCTGAACCGGGCTGGCGCATGGCCTGGACAGCCCGGTTGAACTCGCTCCTCTCAAAGTCATAGCCCCCTACCATAGCCCTAATCCCTCCAGTGGCCAGATCAAAGGCAATAAGGGCACCGTCTGCCTTGGGTTCCTGCTCCAGGGAGAGGCGAAGAGTCCCGTCCTCGTTGTCCCCTAAATACTGGACCAGTATCACGTCCCTCGGCTGGAGGATGTCCTTGGGGCTCTTACCCTCCAGCTCTTTTTTGAAGGCCCAAGCCATATCCTGATAAGCAATGATCCCCTTACTCTCCCCCAAAGAAACCACCACCCTTTTCTCGTCCACCGCCTTCACAACCCCCTTGTAGAGATCACCCACCACCAGTTCTCCTGGAAGAGTTGGTGGTTTATTCCCCTCTTCAAGATGGTAAAGGGGCCCCCGGTAAGGATTCTCCCTTTTATCCAGATCCCTGAGCCCCTTCCTCAAGGCCTCCTGGGCCGCCAGCTGCCAGTTGAGATCCAGGGTTGTATAGACCTGGAGCCCTTTGTGATACACCTCATCGGCTCCGTACTTCTTGATAAGATACTGGCGCACGTACTCGGTGAAATATGGTGCCTTGTCCACCATTCGAGGTCTGCCTTTTACGAGCTTGAGCTCCTCCTGGGTGGCCTGGAGATACTGCTGATAGGTGATGTAACCCTCTTCCATCATACGTCTCAACACGTAGTTGCGTCGAGCCCGGTTCCTATCTGGATGATTGAAGGGAGAGTAAAAGGCGGGGGCTTTGGGGATGGCTGCAAGGGCCGCGCACTCTACCAGCCCCAAGTCCCTCACATGCTTGCCAAAATAGGTTTGGGCCGCCACCTCTACTCCATAGGCCCCATGACCGAAATAGATGAGGTTGAGATACAACTCTAGGATCTCATCCTTGGTAAGGAGCTTCTCCAGCCTCAGGGCCAATAGGGCCTCTTTAACCTTCCGCCTTATAGACCTATCGGGGGTGAGAAATAGGAGTTTAGCCACTTGCTGGGTGATGGTGGACCCCCCCTGGACTACCCTGCCCGCCTTAAGATCTGTCCAGGCAGCCCGGACTATCCCCTTGATGTCCAGGGCCCCATGCTTGTAAAACCGGTTGTCCTCCGTAGCTATAAAGGCTTGACGCAAAGCTACAGGGATCTCCTCCAGGGGTACCCAGATCCGCCTCTCCACAAAGAGCTGGGAAATGAGCTGACCGTGAACGTCATAAACCTGAGTGACCTGGCTCAAGCCTTCCTTTAGCTTCTCCCTCATCTCTTGGACAGGGGGCAGCTCCCTGGTCCAGCTCCACAGGAAATACCCCCCCACTCCTCCAACCAGGAGGACCAGGAGGAGAAAGGAGAGAAACAACCTCTTTAAAAATTTCTTCATGGGCTTCATGAGAAGGTTCAACGATCAAAATAGGGACTCTTACCCGAAACGCTCAAGGGTATCCCCATGACAATGTCCGCATCGATCATCTCAAGCTTCCGGGCCAAGACCCCCACCCGGTACATAATGCGGTTGTCCACATTGTGGATAGAAGCCGTCTTGACAGCAGACCCAAGGGCTATTCCCAGGTCCAGAACACGGATCATGCACATGGGGGCTCTGAAATCGTGGAGTTCCTTGATATCTTCGGGCCGGATGCACCGCTCAAATCCACACCCACCACAGTTGAGCCCCACTGGTTTGGCGTCCTTCAACCCCACCAGAAGCACCCCCTGGGAAGCCAGAACACTCTTGCCATCCCTAACATAGAAACCATCTTTTATGTCATCACCGTACTCCACCATAGCTTCCCCCAGCTTCCTCAACCTCTTGCCGGTGAGAAACTCAATAACCACGTAGTCCTCTCCCCGGCCCTTGGGAGCCGTCCTGGCCGCTGCCATCATGAGCTGAGCCACCAGCTTTACCACTTCCTCCACGGCCCACTAACCTCCTTGACCCTTATCCACAGGAAAAGGGATCTTCATCCTCCCCCCTCAGACACCCACGCCCGAGAGGTGATAGACAATGGATTGGAAGATCTTTTTACCGTCTTCGCTGCCCAGAAGGGCCTCACAGCAGCGCTCGGGATGGGGCATCATACCCAGCACGTTGCCCTCACTATTACAGATTCCAGCGATGTTCTCCAAGGAACCATTGGGGTTGTACTCCTCTGCCACCTCCCCCCTGGGAGAACAGTAACGAAAGACTACCTGGCCATTGGCCTCCAAGGTAGCCAGGGTGGTTTCATCGGCAAAGTAGTTCCCATCCATGTGGGCGATGGGTATCTTTAAGACCTCCCCCTCCTTGAGCAGGCAAGTGAACGGAGTATCCGTCCTCTCCACCCGGATGTGGATGTATTCACAGATGAAGCGCAGGTTCTTGTTGCGCATCATGGCCCCCGGCAAAAGACCAGCCTCCAAAAGGATCTGAAAACCGTTGCAGATACCGATGACCAGCCCTCCATTCTCAGCAAACTCCCTCACCGCCCCCATAACAGGGGAAAAACGAACCAAGGCCCCCGCCCGGAGGTAATCTCCGTATGAGAAGCCCCCAGGTAAAATAATGCAATCCAAGCCTGTCAGGTCCCTATCCTGGTACCACACATACTCTGCACCCTGGCCCAGAACATGGCTCACCGCCCAGTGGCAGTCATGATCGCAGTTGGAACCGGGGAAAACCACCACTCCGAACTTCATAATCACCCCTCCTCCAGAGTGTAGGAGAAGTCCTCTATCACTGGGTTGGCCAAGAGTTTCTTGCACATATCCTCCACCAGTATTTGGGCCTGGGCTCTGTCTTCCACCCCGTCCAGCTCCACATCTACCACCTTCCCCACCCTCACATCTTTCACCTGGTCAAAACCCAGATTCGTGAGAGCTCCCTTCACTGCCTTACCCTGGGGATCCAAAACGCCCCTCTTCAAAGTGATAATTATCCTAGCTTTCAATCTATCCCTCCTCTAGGATTTACAACATGATAAAATTCCAAGGAGAAAAGGGCAATCCCTAGCAACCAAGGGGAAACTTATTGCAGCCTCTCCCTCAAAAACACTATAAATAGCCTCGCGCCCTTTTGGAAACAGATCCACCAAAGGAGGCCCCAGATCCTTCAAGAGGGGGATCTTTAGAGGGCAAAAAGGAGAGAACTATTGAGGGCTAACAAGAACCTCTGCCAGCTGACAGTGGGCCAGGAAGCCGTTATAGTCTCCATCGAGGGAGGTCACGGCTTCAGGAACCGAATCCTCTCCATGGGCCTTCATCCAGGAGACAGGGTGAAGGTGGTAAGGGCCTCCCCTTTCAGGGGACCTCTCCTCATAGAGAATCTGGACCAAGGCTTCTGTCTGGCCTTGGGTAGAGGCATGGCAGCAAAGGTGCTAGTGGAAATACCCGAGGAAGGGGTAGGTGAGTAAAAGGATCATTGCCCTGGTAGGTCAGCCCAACTGCGGCAAGTCCACCCTCTTCAATGCAGTGGCGGGCTACAAGGCCAGCACTGGCAACTTTCCCGGCGTAACCGTTTCCTACGCCGAGAGCCCCGTCACCCTGGGTGAGACCACCTTCCAACTGGTGGACCTACCGGGTATCTACTCCCTCTCCACCCAAGAACCCGCTGAGCGGGTCACCTTGGAATACCTCCTGGAGAAAGAAGCCCACTTCGTCATCAACGTCATCGACGCCACCACATTGAGCAGGAGCCTGGAACTCACCCTCCAGCTCATGGAATTGGAACTGCCCCTCATGATCTGCCTCAACATGGTGTACGAAGCAGAAAAGAAAGGCATACTCGTGGATCCCCAAACCCTGGAGACGGCATTGGGTGTCCCCGTAATGACCACCGTAGCCAGCAAAGGTTGGGGGGTGAAAGAACTCTTTGCCCAAGCCCTTGAGGTGATGGACAAGGCTAGAGCCAAGCCTCCCAAATACAGCTTACACGTGGAAAGAGAAGTGGGCTGTGTAAAGTCCCTCATCACCAACCTAAAAACGGCCAAGAACATCCCCCTACGATTCCTGGCCCTCAAACTCCTGGAAGGTGACGAATACTTCACCTCACTAGTGAGGAATGAAGCCCCCCACCTCATTCCCAAGGTAGAAGAATGTCTGAATCGCTTAGTGAAGGCCCACGGTCAGCCTCCAGAAATGGTCATCTCGGGGGAACGCCACGCTCTAGCCATGCACATCTTCGAGGGGGCAGCCAAAGTGACCGCCCGGGAAGAAGGCACCCCTTTCAGAGAAAAACTGGACGCTGTGGTGATGGATCCCATCCTTGGATACATCATTCTGGCAGGGGTCTTTCTGGGCCTCCTCTATCTCACCTTCTTCGTCGGGTCCTTCCTGGCAGACCAGATAGCCGGCCCCTTCGACCGCCTCACCCAACTCTTCCAAGGCAGAGGAGCCTGGTCGCCCTTTATGGTGGGTATCATTCAAGGTATCGCCGGGGGCGTAGGCATCGTTCTTCCCTACCTGGTACCCCTCCTCTTCCTCCTCTCCCTTTTGGAAGACATCGGGTACCTCCCCCGAGCCGCCTTTCTCCTGGACGGACTCATGCACAGAATGGGTCTCCACGGCAAATCTGTGATCCCCTTCATACTGGGGTATGGGTGCAACGTCCCCTCCATCATGGCAGCCCGCATCATTGAATCTCCCAGGGATCGCTTCATCACCCTCCTCTTGGCCTCCCTCATTCCCTGCTCCGCAAGGACCTCCGTGATCCTGGGTCTTCAGGCCAAGTACCTGGGTCCCCTGTGGGCCATGGCCCTATATATGGTGAACGTGATTGTGCTGGGCTTTGTGGGTTTCCTCCTCAGCAGGTTTCAAAAAGAGGCGTCCCCTGGCCTCATTCTGGAGATTCCACCTTACCGCCTTCCCACTTTGGCTTCCTTATGGAAGAAGACATGGTACCGCCTTAAAGACTTTGCCGTCTACGCCTGGCCCATTATCCTAGCTGGTTCCATCATCCTCGAAGCCCTCACCTACCTCCACGTAGACAAAACCATCAACGCTCTTCTAGCCCCCCTCACCGTGTGGCTCCTGGGCCTTCCGGCAGCCGTGGGCGTCACCCTCTTCTTTGGTATCTTCCGCAAGGAACTCACCCTCATTATGCTCTTCCAGGCCCTGGGCACTTTCAACATCCAGAGTGTCCTCACCCACACCCAGATCCTGGTCTTTGTGGTCTTTGTCACCTTCTACATCCCTTGTCTCTCCACCCTGGCCGTCCTCTGGAGGGAGGGGGGATGGAAGGTGACCTGGGCCTCGGCTCTCCTCAACACCACCCTGGCCCTGGTCCTGGCCTTCCTGGCCCGCTTCGTGGGCATGGCTTTCTTCCCCTAACCCATTGCAAATCCAAGCCCCACAGCCCTATTTTCAAAACGCAGGGAGACCTTCATGAGGGAAGAGCAAAAAAAGACCGTTCTTTTCCTCTGCTGGGGGAATGCGTGCCGGAGCATCATGGCCGAAGCGTTGACCAGGCACCACTGGGGAGAAAGGTTGGAAGCCCTCTCGTCGGGCATCAGCCCCCTGGGATATATTCCCAATGAGACCCTGGAGGTGCTGAAAGAGGAAGGGGTCTCCATTGAAGGCCTCAGATCCAAAAGAATGGGGGAGCTAGACCTGGATCCCGTAGACCTGGTAGTGAATCTCTCGGGTCATGAACTGAAAGGGGTCCTACCCCCCCAGCTCAAAGAGAAAAGGGTGATCAACTGGTACGTGAGAGACCCCTACGGTGAGAGCCTGGATTCCTTCCGCCAGACCAGGGACGCCATAGAATGGCTGGTCACCGAGAAGCTTCCCAAGTGGTTGGAGGAGAGCTAGCCTAAGTCCCAGAATCCTCCTGCACCAAAAGATACCAGGGAATCCTGGTCCATGTAGGCTACATCTTGGAGAAGAAGTCTGCCCTCCAACTTCCTCCCCTCCAACAATGATAGGAGGACAAAGAGAGGAGCCACCCCACACACCTTATAGGGATTGCCCCCTTCCAGAGCCCGTTCCAAGAAGAGCCAGGGTTCCAGGGCCAGGATGGCCTCCCAAAGCCTTCCGTCGTGGGCCAGGGCCCTATCCGCATCCCGAGAACGCGCGGGAAAAGAATCCCCATAGCGGGTTCCCAAATGGGAGAAATCCACCCCCGCCACTACATAGGTCCTCTCGTCCACCAGGTCTTTGAGGGCCAAAATGACCGTCTTAAACTCCTCCTCCTCCCAAGGTCGGGGTTGTTGGGAAGAGACGCCCCCACATAGGACAGGGACTATGGTGAAGGAGGCCTCTCCCATAAGATATTGAAGGAAAAGGATCTGGAGCTCTACCGAGTGCTCACTCCTGTGAAACCACTCTCTGGCCTTCAGGTCCAGTCCCGTCGCTTTCTCCAAAGCCCTCAGAAACTCCCCGTCCGTCCTGGCCAAGCCCAAAGGGGTCTCAAAGTCCTTGAAGGTGAAGGCAAAGAAGTGGTCCAGGTGGTGGCCCGTACCCAAAATCACCACCCGGCTGCCAGAAGGCAGACCCCTCCAAGTAGAGTAAGCGGCCACAAAGGCTCTTCCCCCCAGCCTCAAATCAATGTGGGGGGCGATGAGGGCCCTTGGGGGTTTTACCCCAGGAAAAACGTTCCCCCCATGGGAGGCAAAGAGACCTTCCAAAAAGGCTTTCAGCTCCTCCCTCAGGGCGGGATAGCTCCGACCAGCCATGGGAGATCGTCTCACCCTCTGGCGGGCAAACTCTTCCTCCCTACGTCTCTTTTCCTGCTGAAAGTGGGGACTATCCAGGAAGAGACACCCATCCAACTGCTTCACCAGCCGGACGACGACGTCTGCGAAGACCAGCTCTCCCCACGCCCGAGAGGCGGCCACCTGGAGATCTCGCAAGTCGTGCTCCCCATCCATAAGGGCCAAAAGAGGTAAAACTCTCCGACTCAAGACCAGGGCACGCTCCCCATATCCCAGGGGATCCCGAAGGAGAAATTTCTCCTCCCCAGGCATGGGTATCAGGTCAACGGGTCTAAGCTTGGGTTTATAAGAGACGGGATACATCTATCCTCTATCCTCACTAAACCACCATCCTTAAAAGGCAAACCCATGGGAACCAAGCTCCCTGCCGATCCTTTTGTCATTTAATACCCCCTTCCCCTCCCTTCCTCAATTGGTACCACACCATGGGAAAACCCAAGACGGCAGTTACGCAAATAGGGTTTGGATTATACACATCAATGGCAGGAAAAAAGGTTAACATTATAAAAATTGTCAACAAGATCGTTGCAAAATAGCTGAGAATTGGGCTTGACAAGCACATAATTCAAAAGAAATAATCAAAAATCGTCTCTTCCACTAACGGGAGGCCATATAATATTTCAATAAATACATCTTTCATAATTACATAGGGAGATAAAAATGAAAAGTCACGTACTACGACCGCTCTGGGTTGTGCTGGGCATATTGATCCTATTTTTGATTGTGAGACACTTCCTCGTTCCTCCAGACTTCGGAATCCAAGAAAGGGGCTTCATGTACGGATACCACCGCAAGAGCAACGAGGGCGAATGGAAGGCCTTGAAGGCCAAGTACAAGACAAGAAAGTACTGCAAAGACTGCCACTCCGATGAATACGAATCCATCATGTCTTCAAAACACAGTATTATCCAATGCGAAAACTGCCATGGCCCTGCCATCGACCATCCCCAAAAACCAGAGAAACTGGCCATTAACAAAGGCAGATCCCTATGTATCAGGTGTCATGCCTTTCTTCCCTATCCAACAAGCCAGAGGTCGAAGATTAAGGGCATCGACCCAGAAAAACACAACCCAGGACAAGAGTGCATCACGTGCCATGATCCCCACGAACCAAATCTAGAGGAGTAGAACAATGAAGTTAACGCGGAGAGATTTCTTAAAAACCATGCTGAAAGGCGCCGTCATAGCGGCATTACCACTGGGTACCTTCAGACTCCTCAGCCCTTCGGAAGTAAAAGCCGTGGTCAAAGGCACCAAAGTCAGATGGGGCTTCCTGGTGGATACCTACAAATGCGTTGGCTGTGGACTCTGTGTCAAGGCTTGCAAGCTGGAGAACGACATCCCCTATGACGCCCCCGTCACCAGAACATGGATCGAAAGATACGTGATCCTGAAAAACGGGAAAACGCTGGCAGACACCCCCATGGGGGGAAGGGACGGGTTTACCCAACAAAAAATACAGGGAAAAGAAATAAATCCAAAGGACATCGGCAAAGCCTTCTTTGTACCAAAACTGTGCAACCAATGTGACAAACCGCCCTGCGTTCAGGTATGCCCAGTGGGAGCAACCTACCAGACGGCAGATGGCGTGGTGCTCGTCGACCGGTCCTGGTGCATAGGATGCGCCTACTGCATCATGGCGTGCCCCTACGGGGCGAGGTTTTTCCACCCCATCTACAGGGTGGCCGACAAATGTACCTTCTGTTACCACCGCATCCACAAGGGCATGAAAACGGCCTGCGTAGCAGCATGCCCCTTTGGCGCAAGGCAAATAGGCAACCTAAAGAACCCAAAAGACCCCATCGCCAAGACAATTCTGACCAAAAGGATAGGCGTACTGAAGGACGATTACGGGACAAAACCCCAGGCCTACTACATCGGCCTGGATAAAAGCGTGAGGTGACAAGATGGGCCCAGGAATAGTTCACGGCTTAGAGTGGACCGTTAAAGAACTCTTCGTATATCCCAATGAATACATATACTGGAGCATCCAGATAGTCATGTATCCATTGATGACAGGGCTGGTGGCGGGAGCCTTTGTGCTATCATCTCTTTACCACGTATTTGGCCAGAAGGACCTGAAAGACATGGCAAACTTTTCCCTGGTCTTCTCCTTCGCCCTATTAATAGTGGCACCCATGCCCCTCCTCCTCCACCTCCAGCAGCCTCAGAGAAATATGGAGGTCTTCTTCACTCCCCATTTCACCTCGGCAATCTCCGCCTTCGGAATAGTCTTCTCTATATACTTCATAATCGTGGCCTCCGAGATATGGTTCGTCTACAGAAAATTCTTTGTTGAACAAGCCATCGCCCTTAAGAACAAAGAGGGAATCCAAAACGCTATCAAGAGAAACATCTACAGAATCCTTACCCTTGGCTTCTACGACACCAGCGAGAAGGCCCTTCGCCAAGATGAGAAAGCCGCAAAAATCCTCTCAGGGATCGGCATACCAGTTGCGTGCTTCCTCCACGGCTATGCCGGTTTCATATTTGGTTCGGTCAAAGCAAACGCCCTGTGGATGACCCCCCTCATGCCCGTCATATTCATCATGTCAGCCATCGTCTCCGGGATTGCCCTGTGTATGCTCACCTACATTGTTATAGTGGAGTGGAAAAAATTCAGGATCAGAACCTCCAAGAAAGACCTGGGCTTAGACGCCGACAAGCTAGGTGGAGTGGAAATAACCCTTATTAAGAAAACTACGAAATACCTCATAGGGTTCATGATCGCCGCCGTGACCCTCGAGATCTTGGATCTCATATTCAGGGGCTATACCGCTGTGAAGTCCTGGGACATCCTGAGATCGGTCATCTATGAAAGGGACTTCGTCGACATATTCCTCTTTCAGTATCTCCTGGGCTACATTGTCCCCTTCACTCTGCTCCTACTGCCTAGACTCACACTAAGGAGGGTTGTAGTAGCAACGGTCCTGGTCATCTTTGGAGTATTTATGATGAGGTGGAACGTGGTGATCGGGGGACAAGCCTTCTCCCTCACCTTCGCCGGATACATGGAGTACCATATGCCTATCATTCCTCACAGCATTGAAACATTCAAAGAAGGCCTTTTTGGCGCTCTCTTTATCGCTGTTATGCCCTTTATCCTTTTTTGGGGCATCAACAAAATCGTTCCTTCCTTGAAATTTAAAAACTGATTGGAAGCAGGGATTCAGCCTCCCTGCTTCCGACCCAAACAACCAAACTAGGGATTCAACCCTGTGTGGCAGTCTGAACAAAAACTCTCCTTCCATTCTTCATCAATATCCACAGGGTGCTTAAACTCCAGAGCCCCATCCACAGGGGCTTCGTCCATTTTACCCGGTCTCCCTTGGGCGATGATGGTGTGGCACAAATTACAGTCCCTGCTAATAACCCTTCCCTTATCACTCATGTGGGTACCGTTATGGCACCTGAAACACCCCTTGGACTCCAAATGGCCCAGATTATTGGGATGAACGCTCCATCTCACCTTCATCTCCGGAAAGATGTTGTAAGAGTAAAACCCCTGGAGTCCTGCTATGGCTTTATTTATCAACGCCTTCTTCTTGGCAAAGATCTCGGGATAGTTCTTTTGGTAATAGCCCCTTATCCCATCCCTGATGGACTTCAACGCTACCCCGGTGGACGGATATTCCTTAGCACACAGATCCAGGGCCACGGACTTTAAGTAGGGGAGGTTACTCGGAATCTTCCCGGCAGTCATGGCCGTATTTATAAATTTGGACGGCGACTGAAAATCGTGAGAGGGCCTGTTGTGGCAATCCATACAATCCATGGTCCTGATTTCCAACTTACTGATTTGCCCCGGATCTAGCGGATTATCCTTGTCCTGGTAAACAACCGACTTCTTAGTCTTTAAATCGGTATACCTGACCCAGGGTATCTCCTCACGCTGTTTGTCCGTAGCAATATACTCTATCTTCACGTTGGGATTTATATGCCAATGGATGCCTTCCTTTAATCCCAGGGCCGGGTGCTTGGCCCCGATCTTCATTATGAGCTGAATATCCCATCGGGTATTCTTCTCGTCGGGAAGGTAGTGACTCTCCAGGCGAAGCTTGTAGGCATAGAACTTCTGGGGCCAGTGACACTGCTCACACACCTCCCGGGCAGGACGGAGGCTCTTAATAGGGGTTGGAATAGGTCGGGGGTAGGCATTGGCCAAGGTGGCGTAGACCTGATACAGCCCCGATAGCTTGGAACGAACATACCACCCCGCCCCGGGACCTACGTGACACTCCACACACACCACTTTGGCATGGGGAGACCTCTGATAGGCGGTGTACTCGGGCTTCATGACGGTGTGACACAGCCTGCCGCAGAACTGGACGGTCTCGGTATAGTGAAAGGCCTTGTAGCTACCCACGGCAGACATAAGGAGGAAAAGGGACGTGAAGGCCGAAAAAGCGAAAAAGGCATTCCGATGCTTGGGGTTATTGAGATCCACCCGGGGCCAACCCGGCTCCTCTATCCTTCTGAGCTTCCTCTCCTTCCTGGCCTGAACAGCCATACCCGCGGGGATCAGAATCAAGCCGGAAATCATGATACCGGGGAGCAGGATGTAAGTGACCAATCCCAGATACACTCCTCCCTTCCCCAAAAACACCGTGACAACGAACAGAAAGACGATCATGAAAAGACTAATGAGCGCTATTGTGGCACCAACAAGAGAGATCCAGTTCCTCAAATAAGCGGCCAATCTAACCTTCATTCAACCCTCCATGCCAGAAATTTAAATTTCACCTATAGATTGAATAGGATTAAGAAGCAAGAAAAGATTGGCCACAAAAGTCATGAAAACAAGGCAAAAGAGCGAAGTGAAACTAGAAAAGTTTCTCGCTCTAGTAGAAAATGTCTCTGAGAACCACACCTCCGCCATCCGTAGTCTGAAGGTCCCTGGCTGTTACCTGGAAGAGGCAATTACCGGATCACTCACGGGGCTGGCCTCTCATGCGTACAAGAAGGCCTTCTCCTCATCGGCTTGCCACCCGAATCAGGGAGCGCTCCTTAACGGCCTTCACGGTCAGCGCGATGGCAGAGATCGAAGTATTCATTCCTATTGATCTTGAGCATTCGAGTCACCCCCGCTGGGAAGGTATAGCCCTTTTCTGTTTTATAGTACTTCATCCACTCGGGGAGTGCGTAATAAGAATGGTTGTATGATGGATCGAGGATCTTCCAGCAATAACCTTCCTTTGCGTATCTGCTGAAGCGGAACAGGGGAGTCCTCGCCTCTTGGCTGGTGGTCTTCACAACACAAATCACATGATGGAAGTTACGGCGATCATCACTGAAACGCACCAGTGCACTCTCGTAACCCACCACGCGCAAAAGGGTGGCCAACAGAATGGCCTGGTCTTCACAGTCACCCCGACGATGGTGCAAGGTCTCATAAGGGAAGCGGGGGACATTGCCCCTCTCAGGCTCGTAGCGGATGGTACGATTCACATAGTCGAAGATCTTTTTGATGCCACTCCCTTTGCCTGGACGTGATATAAGATAGCGCGCCAGCCTGTATAGCTCCGTTGTGACCCTGGCATTGCAGTCGTAACCGTATCTCCTCTCAAAAGCGTCACAGGCCCTCCATTTAAGACTGGAGAGGTCGTGAAGGCAGGCGGCAATATAGAATCTGAGGTTTCTGTAGTTACGAGTGGCCAAATATCCCCCATAGATCTCCCTGCGTAACTCGTTGTAGTGGGCCTGCAGGGCCGGTGAAAGTCTTCCTGCAAAAGCATCCCGGCTGGCAAGAAAGACACAGAAAAGGACAAAAAACAGCCAAGCCTTTCTCTTCATAGAACCGAACCTTTGGAATCTACTTATCTTATTTGTACTAGACGAGACTTCATCTGACACTGGTCATCTCTTGAGCATCACTGTCTGTAAGATCATACCCCACCATCTTCTCTTTGGCAATGTGAATCGAGTCTAAAAATGTTTGCATGGGTGTCTTGCCATAACAATACTTCC
>JAJSAC010000025.1 GCA_024274915.1 Thermodesulfobacteriota bacterium | reverse complement strand
TGGTGATGCCTGGGGACAACGTTAACATGGATGTGGAGTTGATCTACCCTGTGGCGCTGGAGCCTGGGTTGAGGTTTGCGGTGAGGGAAGGTGGGAGGACTGTAGGGGCTGGTGTTGTGACCGAGGTGATTGAGGATTAACAATGAGAGAGACGGTTCTTCTGGCTTGTACAGAGTGTAAGAGGAGGAACTACAGTACCAGTAAAAATAAGAGGAATACGCCGGAGAGGCTTGAGCTTAAAAAGTACTGCAAGTGGTGTGGTAAGCACACCTTACACCGAGAGGTGAAGTAGGCTTTTGCTGCAGGCCAGTAGCTCTAATTGGTAGAGCGCCGGACTCCAAATCCGGTGGTTGGGGGTTCGAGTCCCTCCTGGCCTGCCATTATTTGTTGTTGGAGAGACCAATGCTAGAAAAGGTTCGGCTGTTCTTGAGGGAAGTGAAATCTGAGACCAAGAGGGTGGTCTTCCCCTCCCGGAAACAGACTGTCCAGGCGTCTCTCGGGGTCATCCTCTTCAGTGCTTTTGTGGCCCTCTATCTGGGGCTTCTTGACTTTCTTTTTGCCAGACTTATAAGTAAGCTTCTTACTTTCTGAGGGTAGAAGTAGTATGGAGCTGGAGCAGCAGGTCGGCGATAAGAAGTGGTACATTGTCCATACCTATTCGGGCTTCGAGAACAAGGTGCGTCAGTCCATCTTGGAGAGAGCCAGGGCCCAGGGTTTGGAAGACAGGATTGAAGAGGTGGTGGTTCCTACCCGGGAGGTGGTGGAACTTAAAAAGGGTAAAAGGAGGAAGGTCAGTAAGAAGGTCTTTCCTGGATATATCTTGGTGAGGATGGTGTTGGATGATGAGACGTGGTATCTCATCAAGAACACCCCCCGGGTAACGGGTTTTTTAGGTTCTGAGAAGAGACCTACTCCTGTCCCCGATGAAGAGGTGGAGGCAGTGGTCAAACGTCTCGCCACAGCGGGGGCCAAGAGCGACAAGGAGTTTGTTAAGGGTGATTACGTTAAGGTGGTAGACGGTCCCTTTGAAAACTTCACTGGGGTGGTGGATGAAGTGAACCCTGAGAAGCAGAAGATCAGGGTGATGGTGAGTATCTTTGGGAGGTCCACCCCGGTGGAACTAGACTTTTTGCAGGTAGAAAAGCTTTGAAAATTATGGATGGGCCTCCAGAGGCCTCAGGCCTCATGGGGTGCAAAAGGGGGATAGTTCATGGCTAAAGAGGTGGTGGCCAAGATAAAGCTTCATATACCGGCGGGGCAGGCCAATCCTTCCCCTCCTGTGGGTCCTGCCTTGGGACAGCACGGTGTCAACATTATGGAGTTTTGTAAGGCTTTCAACGAAATGACCCGAGACAAGCAGGGTGTGATCATCCCTGTTGTCATCACGGTTTACAAGGATCGTTCCTTCACCTTTATCACCAAGACCCCTCCCGCTTCTGTCCTCCTCAAGATGGCTGCTGGAGTGGCCAAAGGGGCTGGGGATCCTCTCAGGGAAAAGGTGGGCAGGGTGACCAAGAGCCAGGTCCGGGAGATTGCCCAGCAGAAGATGCCCGATCTTAATGCTTATGATATTGAGACGGCTATGAAGATCATTGAAGGAACGGCCAGGAGCATGGGCATCGAGGTTGTAGAGGGCTGATTGCAGTGGAGGGAAGGTTTAAAGGGGATGGGTGTGCCCTCTTTTGCCTTTTTTCTTTGGTGTGGGAAGAATAGTTGTAGCTTCAGATACTTGGGTTCAATACCACGAACGAGTGGGAGGCGATGATGCCGAAGAGGGGTAAGCGTTATCAGGAGCTGAGGAGGCTGGTAGATCCCAGCAAGAGGTATGGATTGCGGGAGGCCGTGGAGTTGGTGAAAAAACTGGCTACAGCCAAGTTCGATGAAACCATTGAGCTGGCTGCAAGGCTGGGGGTGGATCCACGCCACGCCGACCAGATGGTCAGGGGTTCAGTCACCCTGCCCCACGGGACGGGTAAGCCCGTGAGAGTGTTGGTTTTCGCCAAAGGCGATAAGGAGAAGGAAGCCTTAGAGGCAGGAGCTGACTATGTGGGGGCCGAGGATCTGGTGGAGAAGATCCAGAAGGAAGGGTGGCTGGAGTTCGACAAGGCCGTGGCTACGCCTGACATGATGGGACTGGTGGGGAGGCTAGGTCGTATTCTGGGTCCCAGGGGACTCATGCCTAACCCTAAGACAGGGACGGTCACTTTTGATGTGGCTAGGGCAGTGAAGGAGATCAAGGCGGGTAAGGTGGACTTTAAGGTGGATAAGAGTGCCAATATTCATGTTCCCATTGGCAAGGCTTCCTTTTCTGAGGAGCAGCTCTACGAGAATGCCAAAACCGTCCTTGAGGCCCTGTGGAGGGCCAAGCCTGCGGCTGCCAAAGGGGCTTACTTCAGGAGTATAGCCCTTTCCCCTTCCATGGGTCCCGGGGTCAAGGTGGATCCCAACCAGGTTTTGGAGGATATTAGATCATGAGACTGTCTGGTCGAAGAGAGCGGGTATCAATTGATTTAAAGGCGTTGCCCGCCCGCGGAGACCGGTGGGAATACCCCCGGCAATAAAAACTATAGAAGGGGGTGAGACAAGTTGGCGGAAATGGTGGAGACTCGTAGAAGGACCCTGGCCAGGAAGCAGGTCCTGGTGGACGGTATCAGGGAGAAGTTGGAAGCCTCCCAAGCGGTGATCCTGGTGGATTACTGCGGTCTTACGGCTGAACAGATGAGTAATTTGAGGAGGAAGCTGAAGGAGAAGGGCTCAGAGTTGAAGGTGGTTAAGAATACCCTGGCCCTGCGGGCCTCAGAAGCCACTGCCCTGGCCCAGGCCCTGGATCTGTTCAGGGGACCTACGGCCTTTGTCTTTGGTTACAAGGACCCAGTGGAGACGGCCAAGGTTCTGGTGAAGTTTGCCAAAGAGGCTGAGCAACTTAAGCTCAAAGGCGGGCTCGTTGAGGGCAGGGTTTATGATGCTGAGGGCATGGACGCTTTGAGTAGGTTGCCCAGCCGTGAGGTGCTGTTGGCCACTCTGCTGGCCACTTTCAACGCTCCCATAGCCGGTTTTGTCAACGTGCTGGCAGCCAATTTGAGGGGACTAGTAACGGTGTTGAATGCCATTAAAGATGAGAAGGAGAAGGAGGCTTAAGAAATGGCAGAGATTACCAAGGAAGACGTGATCAAATTTATTGAGAACATGAGCGTTCTGGAGCTCTCCCAGCTGGTGAAGGAGCTGGAGGAGAAGTTTGGGGTGTCGGCTGCAGCCCCTGTGGCCCTGGCTACCGCTCCGGCTGCTGACGCCGGTGAAGCTGCTGCTGCAGAGGAGAAGACGGAGTTTGACGTCATTCTTAAGGACATCGGGACCCAGAAGATCCAGGTCATCAAGGTGGTGAGGGCCATCACCGGTTTGGGCCTCAAAGAGGCCAAGGAGTTGGTAGAGGGAGCTCCCAAGCCCGTCAAGGAGGGGGTGCCCAAGGACGAGGCGGAGAAGATCAAGGCTCAGCTAGAAGAGGTTGGGGCTACCGTAGAGGTCAAATAGTTTATGACGGGGCGGCTTGGTTGCAACGGAGCCGCCCCATTCCCCAATTTTAAGAGGGAGAGGTATGATAAGAAGAGAAAGGAAGAATTTTTCAAAAATTAAAGAAATAGTTGAGCCTCCATATCTTCTAGAGCTACAGAAGGAATCCTACTCTACCTTTCTCCAGGCGAATGGGTTACCTGAGGAGAGGGAAGAAATCGGTTTGGAAGCGGTTTTTCACCACGTTTTTCCTATAGAGGATTTCACTGGAACGGCTCGGTTAGAGTATCTGGGCTATGAAATAGGCCGCTGGAGGTGCAAATGCGGAGAGTATAAAGGGTTGGGTGCTCCGGGGGTGGTATGCGACCGGTGCGGCCAAAGGGTTTGGAGTATTCCCAAGTACACTGTGGAGGAGTGTAAGGAAAAAGGGCTCACTTATGGGGCTCCCTTGAGGGTTTTGCTGCGTCTCATCGTCTTCGATAAGGATGAAAACACCGGGGGGCTCTCTGTCAGGGATATGAGGGAGCAGAAGGTCTACCTTGGAGAAGTGCCCCTCATGACAGAGAACTCCACATTCATCATAAATGGTGTGGAGAGGGTTGTGGTGAGCCAGCTCCACCGTTCGCCTGGTGTAGTGTTTGAGGAACTTCGTGCTGCTTCGGGGACTAAACCCTCCATTTTGGGAAGGGTGATACCCTACAGGGGTTCTTGGCTGGACTTCGAGTATGACGCCAAGGGTCTCCTGTATGTGAAGATAGACAAACGCCGTAAGTTCCTCATCAGTACCCTCCTCTTGGCTATGGGCATGACTCCTGAGGATATCCTGAGGGAGTTTTACGATGTGGAGAAGGTCTACATCACCGAGGGGGGCAAGGCCTTTCTCAAAGAGGTACGGGAGAGCCTGGTGGGTCAGCGGGTGAGCATTGATGTGGTGGATTCCAAAACAGGGGACGTGCTGGTGAGGGCTGGTCGTAAGGTGACCCAAGCGGCTTTTCGAAGGATCAAGACTGCTGGACTCTCCACCATTCCTTTGAAGGAGGAAGATCTTTACGGAAGGGTGTTAGCTTCTGATGTGGTGGACGAAGAGACGGGTGAAGTTCTGGCTCAGTGTAATGAAGGTATTACACCAGAGCTTCTGGAGCGCCTTAGGCTGAGCGTTAGTGAGTTGGAGTTAGTGGTTCTGGAGGGGGACAGCGTTGATCCTTCGGTGAGAGAAGCACTGGCCCAGGACAAGTGTAGGACCACTGAGGAGGCCCAGAAAGAGATTTATAAGAAGATGAGACCTGGTGAGCCTCCAACTCCTGAAGTGGCCAAAGAGTTCTTCCGCCGCCTCTTCTTTGATCCCGAGCGTTTTGATCTCTCCGAGGTGGGTAGGCTTAAGATAAATCGTAAGTTGGGTTTTTCTGACGATGAAGTACCCCTTTCGATAAGGGTCCTCCGTAGAGAAGACATTGTCGCCATCATCAAGTTCATGATGCGCCTAAAGCTGGGGCAGGAGCAGGTGGATGACATAGACCATCTGGGCAACCGACGGGTCCGGGCGGTGGGGGAGCTTCTTGAGAACCAGCTTAGAGCTGGTCTGGTGAGGATACAGAGGGCCATAAGGGAAAAGATGAGCATTGAAGATGTGGAGTCTATGATGCCCCATGACCTTATGTCTGCCAAGCCCTTTTCAGCTGTTGTGAAGAGCTTCTTCTCCAGTGGTCAGCTCTCCCAGTTTATGGATCAGACCAATCCCCTTTCCGAGGTGACCCATAAAAGACGTCTCAGTGCCTTGGGCCCTGGCGGTCTCACCAGAGAGCGGGCGGGATTTGAGGTGAGGGACGTCCATCCGTCCCATTATGGCAGGATCTGTCCCATTGAGACTCCTGAGGGGCCCAACATCGGTCTCATCACTTCCCTCTCGGTTTATGCCCGGGTGAATCGGTTCGGTTTCATCGAAACCCCCTATCGGAAGGTGGTGAAGGGCCGGGTCACCAGTGAGGTGGTTTATCTCACTGCCTTTGAAGAGGAGAGATACACTATTGCCCAAGCCAATGCCCCTGTAGACGAAAATGGGCGTTTCCTCAAGGACAGGGTGTCGGTCAGGAAGGGCGGTGAATTCGTCACAGTACCCCCTGAAGAGGTGGATTTCATGGACGTATCGCCTAAACAGTTGGTCTCTGTATCTGCCTCCCTTATACCTTTCCTGGAGCATGACGACGCCAACAGGGCCCTCATGGGTTGTAACATGCAGCGCCAGGCTGTTCCCTTGTTGAGGTCTGAGGCTCCTTTGGTGGGCACTGGGATGGAAATGAGACTTGCCCGGGACTCGGGGGTCCTGTTGGTGGCTAGACGGCCTGGAGTGGTGAAAAGCGTGGATGCCAGCCGGGTCATCGTTATGGTAGACCGGGAAGCGGGAGGGGGCATGGATGTGTACCGCCTCTCCAAGTTTCAGCGCTCCAACCAAGGTACCTGCTTCAACCATAGGCCGGTGGTGAAAAAGGGCCAGAGGCTGAAGGCAGGGGATGTGATAGCCGATGGTGCCTCTACTGATGAGGGTGAGTTGGCCTTGGGCAAGAACGTGTTGGTGGCCTTCATGCCCTGGGGTGGTTACAACTTTGAGGATGCCATTTTGGTGAGCGAAAAGCTGGTGAAGGAGGACACTTATACCTCCATCCATATAGAAGTTTTTGAAGCGGAGGCTCGGGACACCAAACTGGGTCCGGAAGAGATCACCAGGGATATTCCCAACCTGGGTGCTGAGGCCCTCAGAGACCTGGATGATACGGGAATCATCAGGATTGGAACCAGGGTGAAGGCTGGAGATATTCTGGTGGGGAAGGTAACCCCCAAAGGGGAGCAGTACCTTACTCCAGAGGAGAAGCTGTTGCGGGCCATATTCGGTGAGAAGGCCCGGGAGGTGAAGGACACCTCCCTTCGCGTGCCTCCAGGGGTGGAGGGAATCGTGATGGACGTAAGGGTCTTCTCCAGAAAGACCCTGGGGCCCGATCCTGCCAAGGAGCGTCAAGAGGAAGAGGAAAGAAAGAGGATAGAGACCGAGTACCAGGATCAGATGGAGATCATCTGGGAAGAGGAAGCCCAGATGATTAGGCTGGTTCTAGAGGGTAAGAAGGCCAAGGCTGAGGTAAGGGACCCAGAAACGGGAGAGGTTCTTTTGCCCAGAGGAAAGGTGATCACTTCTCAGGTTTTGGACAAGCTTCCTCCCTATTATCTAAGGAACCTGAAGGTCTCTCTCGATTCCAAGGAGCAGGAGGAGTGGGAGGCTATTATTCAACGGACCAGCAGTGAGATCGAGCGGACCAAGGTGCTCAAGGCCGAGGCCCTGGACAAGCTCCAGAGACCCGACGAATTGCCTCCCGGTGTGTTGAAACGGGTGAAGGTTTACGTGGCCATGAAAAGGAAGCTCCAGGTGGGCGACAAAATGGCGGGGCGCCACGGTAACAAGGGTGTTATATCCAAAATCCTGAAAGAGGAGGACATGCCCTTCCTTCCCGATGGCACTCCTGTGGAGATTGTTCTTAACCCCTTGGGTGTTCCCAGTCGTATGAACCTGGGCCAGATACTGGAGACCCACCTGGGATGGGCAGCTGCCGGTCTGGGTAAGAAACTGGGCGAGATCCTGGAGAGGACCAGGGAGGGCATGGTCAACGTGATCAGGGAAGGCTTGAAGAAGGTGTACTCTCCCAAGGACGCTTTTTTGGACGGCCTCTCCGATGACGATGTGGTAGCATTGGCTCGGAAGCTCGCAGAGAGGGGGGTTCCCATGGCGTCTCCCGTTTTTGACGGGGCCAGGGAGCAGGAAATCAAGGCCTTGTTGGAAGGAGTGGGCTTGCCGGTGACCGGCCGTTCTAGACTCTACGATGGGCGTACAGGAGAGCCCTTTGATCAAACGGTGACAGTGGGGTATATCTACATGTTGAAGCTCCATCATCTGGTGGAAGAGAAGGTCCACGCCAGGTCCACGGGCCCATATTCTTTGGTCACCCAGCAGCCTCTGGGTGGTAAGGCCCATTTTGGGGGCCAGAGGTTGGGCGAGATGGAAGTATGGGCCTTGGAAGCCCACGGTGCTGCCCATACTCTTCAAGAGATGCTCACCGTCAAGTCCGACGATGTGGCGGGCAGGAACAAGATGTACCAGGCCATAGTCAAGGGCAACCCAGCAATAGAGGTGGGCATTCCCGAGTCCTTCAGGGTGTTAGTGAAAGAGCTTCAGGGACTCTGTATAGATGTGGAGATCTTGGAGAAGAAAAAGAAGGCAGAGGGATGAGAAAGCCCTTGCAAGGGATTCTTATCCCTTTGATGGTGAAACAAAGGCTATGTTGTGAGGGGATGAGCCCTTCACAGGAGGTGTAGAGGTGTTGAGCGATATTTTGGAGCTTTTCGAGAAGCCCAAAGATCCCAATGAAATTGAGGCGGTGAGGATAAAGTTGGCTTCTCCCGAGGCCATCCGCTCTTGGTCTCACGGGGAGGTGAAGAAGCCCGAGACCATCAATTATCGGACCTTTAAGCCCGAGAAGGATGGTCTGTTTTGTGCTCGTATCTTTGGCCCCGTCAAGGATTGGGAGTGTCTATGTGGAAAGTACAAAAAAATCAAGCACAGAGGCATCATCTGCGACAAGTGTGGTGTGGAGGTGACCTCCAGTCGGGTGCGGAGAGAGCGCATGGGCCATATAGAGCTGGCAGCTCCCGTGGCCCACATCTGGTATGTGAAGGTGCTGCCCAGTAAGATTGGACTCCTTTTGGGTGTGTCCATGAAGGACCTGGAGCGGGTCCTCTACTATGATTCCTATATCGTGGTGGATCCCGGTAAAACCCCGCTGAAAGAGAAAGAGATCCTTTCGGAACACAAGTACAGGGCTTATAGGGAAGAGTTCGGCAACGCCTTCGATGCCCGCATGGGAGCCGAGGCCATCAGGGATCTTCTGAAGAAGATGGACTTGGAGGAACTCTCTCATGAGCTCAGAGGTAGGTTGAAGGCTACCGGTTCTAAACAGACGGAGCGGGACATCATCCGTCGCCTCAAGGTGGTAGAGGCCTTTAGGGAGTCGGGGAACCGGCCCGAGTGGATGATTTTGGAGGTGATTCCTGTCATTCCTCCCGACCTGAGACCTTTGGTGCCCTTGGATGGTGGCAGGTTTGCTACGAGTGACCTCAACGACCTGTATCGACGGGTAATCAACAGGAACAACAGGCTACGCAGGCTTCTGGAGCTTAAGGCCCCCGAAATCATAGTCCGAAATGAGAAGAGAATGCTCCAGGAAGCTGTGGATGCCCTCTTCGATAATGGGCGTATGGCCAGACCTATCAAGGGGCAGAGCGGTCGCCCTCTCAAGTCCCTGTCCGATGCCCTGCGGGGCAAGCAAGGACGTTTCAGGCAAAACCTGCTGGGCAAGAGGGTGGACTTCTCCGGCCGTAGTGTCATAGTGGTAGGGCCCGAGTTGAAACTCAACCAGTGCGGTCTGCCTAAGGTGATGGCTATAGAGCTTTTCAAGCCTTTCATTTACCACAAGCTCATGTACGAGAGGTGCGTGGCTCCCACCTTGAAAGCTGCAAAGAAGATGGTGGAGAAGGGGGAGGCTGAGGTCTGGGATGCTCTGGACGAGGTGGTGAAGGAACACCCCGTGATGCTTAATAGGGCTCCTACCCTCCATAGGCCCAGCATCCAGGCTTTTGAACCTGTTCTGGTGGAAGGTAAGGCAATAAAGATCCATCCCCTGGTGTGTACTCCTTTCAATGCCGACTTCGACGGCGACCAGATGGCCGTTCATGTACCCCTTTCCTATGAGTCCCAGGCTGAGTCGGCCCTCCTTGTCCTGGCCAGCCACAATATTCTGTCTCCTGCCCACGGCAAGCCCCTAACATATCCCACCCAAGACATCGTTCTGGGCTGCTACTACCTAACCAAGCCTCGGGCAGGTTCCTTTGGAGAAGGGAAGGTCTTTTCCAGTCCCCAAGAGGTGAGGTTGGCTTTCGATGAGGGGATGGTAGGTTTGCAGGCCAGGATTAAAGTGAGAATGGACGGTAAACTTTACGACACCACGGTGGGCAGGGTGATTCTATATGAGATTGTGCCTCCTGAGCTCCCCTTCGACATGGTGAACTGCGTAGTGGACAAAAAGGTTCTCCAGAGACTGGTTATGGAGTCGGTGAAGAGGGTGGGCAATGCCAGGACCATCAAGTTCCTGGACGACCTCAAGTCGCTGGGGTTCTACTATGCCACCAAGTCGGGTGTTTCCATTTCAGTGGATGATATGGAGGTGCCTCCTACAAAGAATGAAGTGGTGGAGAAAACCTTCAGGGAGGTCCTGGAGGTGGAAGATCAGTACCTCCACGGCTACATCACCAGGGGCGAAAAGTACAATAAGGTGGTGGGGCTTTGGGCCCATGCCACGGAAGAAGTGACCCGGGACATGATGGAGAACCTACGCCGCAAGGACGAAGAGATTATGCAAGAACAGGGGTTTGGTCCTGACGGCACCCTCAGGGAGTTTAACTCCATTTACACCATGGCCAATTCAGGGGCCAGGGGTGGTACCAGCCAGATCCGCCAGTTGGCTGGTATGAGGGGACTCATGGCCAAGCCTTCGGGTGAGATCATTGAGACCCCTATCACCGCCAATTTTCGGGAAGGTCTCACGGTGCTTCAATACTTTGTCTCCACCCATGGTGCCAGGAAGGGTTTGGCGGACACGGCTCTCAAAACGGCCAATGCTGGTTACCTTACCAGGAAGCTGGTGGATGTGGCCCATTCAGAGATGATAGTGGAGGAGGACTGCGGTACTATTGAGGGCATCTATGTGGAGCCTATTGTCGAAGGTGGAGATATCATCGAGTCCCTGGCTGACAGGGTTGTGGGACGCTTATCACTGGAGGATATTCCCGATCCCTTCTCCGAAGAGGGTGAGTATATTGTTCGGGCCGGCGAGGAGATAGACGAGGATAAAGCCCGGAGGATAGAGGAATCAGGCATAAAGAGGGTGGGGATCAGGTCCGTTCTCACGTGTGAGTGTAAGGATGGTATCTGCGTTGCTTGTTACGGTCGGGACATGTCGGCCGGAAGACTGGTAGCCCTTGGGGAGGCGGTCGGGGTGATCGCAGCCCAGTCCATTGGTGAACCTGGTACTCAGCTTACCATGAGAACCTTCCACATCGGTGGGACGGCCACGGTTTTTGAGGTTTCTTCCCATGAGGCCAAGACCCAGGGCTTTGTCAAATACTACAACATTCGGGCCATCACCAACAAAGACGGTGACTTGGTGGTCATGAACCGCAACGGCGAGATCAAGGTTGTGGATGATCGAGGCAAGGAGAAGGAGAGCTACCCCGTCACATACGGCGCCATCCTTAAAGTGAAGGACGGTCAGAATGTGAAGCCCGGTGATCTCCTGGTTACCTGGGATCCCCACTCTATCCCCATCCTGTCTGAGGTGAGTGGTAGGGTGAAATTCGGTGACATAGTTGAAGGTGTCACCATGAAAGAAGAAGTGGACGAGGTCTCGGGTATGGTCCAGCGAGTGGTTACCGAGTTCAAAGAGGAGAAGAGGCTGCCCAGGATTTCCATAAAGGATGAGAATAACAGGACTATAGGCCGCTATCCCCTTCCTGCCGGGGCCTATATCATGGTGGCTGAGGGGGACATGATCTCCGCCGGTGATATCGTGGCAAAGATTCCCAGGGAAACGGCCAAAACCAAGGACATCACTGGCGGTCTGCCCAAGGTGATCCAGCTCTTCGAGGCCAGGAGGGCCAAAGACAAGGCCATCATTGCTGAGATTGATGGTGAGGTGGAGATTGGCCCCATGGTGAGGGGCAAACGCAAAGTGATAATCAGGGGTGAGCATGAGACCCGGGAGTATCTTATTCCTAGGGCCCAGACCATTGTGGTTCGCACGGGTGACTATATCCGGGCTGGTGAGCCCTTGGTGGAAGGTACTGTGGATCCCCACGACATTTTGGAGATTTTGGGTGTCAAGGCCCTTCAGAAGTACTTGGTGGATGAGATTCAGAAGGTCTACCGCCTTCAGGGGGTGGATATAAACGATAAGCACATCGAGGTCATTGTTCGTCAGATGCTGAAGCGGGTTCGGGTGGACGATCCCGGAGACACTAAGTTCTTGCCGGGAGATGAGGTAAACCGGTTCGAGTTCGAAGAAGAAAACCAGAGGGTCATGGAGGAAGGAGGAAGACCTGCTGTGGGTAAGGTCCTTCTCCAGGGTATAGCCAAGGCGGCCCTCTACAGCGACAGCTTCATCTCTGCCGCTTCGTTCCAGGAGACCACCAAGGTCCTCACCGAAGCTGCTGTGGCAGGAAAGGTAGATCCTCTGAAAGGACTCAAGGAGAATGTTATCTTGGGCAGGCTTATTCCTGCGGGGACGGGGGTTAATGAGTACCGGGAGACTGAGGTGCGGATTAAAAGGGAGTTCATCCCCAAGGAAAACCCCCTTGACAGTGAAGAGTGAGGTGATTATTATTCGGCCCGCTTTGTTCGGGCCTATATTTTTGGCTGAATCGGAGGTGAAAGGGTGCCCACTATTAACCAGTTGGTGAGAGAGGGAAGGAAAAAGATAAAGAAGAGGACAGCTTCTCCCGCTCTTCAGAATTGTCCTCAGAAGAGGGGAGTTTGCACCAGGGTATACACTGTTACACCCAAAAAGCCCAATTCTGCTTTGAGGAAGGTGGCCAGGGTAAGGCTTACCAATGGCATTGAGGTGACGGCTTACATTCCTGGTATCGGTCACAACCTTCAGGAGCACTCGGTGGTTCTCATTCGTGGGGGAAGGGTGAAGGACTTGCCTGGTATCCGATACCATATTATCAGGGGCACCCTGGATGCAGCAGGCGTAGAGGGCAGGAGACAGTCCAGATCCAAATACGGGACCAAGAAGCCCAAGAGGTAGGAGAGGGAAGATGCCCAGAAAAGGACCAGTGCCCAGAAGGGAAGTGCTGCCGGATCCCAAATACAACAGTACCCTTGTGACCAAATTTATCAACTACATCATGAAGGACGGCAAGAAGTCCGTTGCTGAGTGGATTTTCTACTCTGCCATGGATCTCATTGAGAAAAAAACGGGCGAAGATCCCTTGCAGGTTTTCCATAGAGCTGTAGAAAATGTGAAACCCATCCTTGAGGTGAGACCCAGGAGGATAGGTGGGGCCACCTATCAGATTCCCATGGAGGTGAGACCCCACCGCCAGATCACTTTGGCCATTCGTTGGCTAGTGAACTCGGCCAGGGAGAGGAAAGAAAGGACTATGATCGAAAGGTTGGCTGCAGAATTCATGGAAGCGGCCAAGGGGACGGGTGCCGCTGTGAAGAAGCGGGAGGACACCCACCGAATGGCAGAGGCCAACAGGGCCTTTGCCCACTACAGATGGTAAAGAGAGGAGTTCAGGAGTTGGCAGGTAAGGGAGAAGGTAAAAAAGTTCCCCTCAGGATGGTGCGTAATATCGGCATCATGGCCCATATTGATGCCGGTAAGACCACCACTACCGAGAGGATTCTTTACTATACTGGTAGGACCCATAGGATAGGGGAGGTCCATGATGGCACTGCCACCATGGATTGGATGGAGCAGGAGAAGGAGAGGGGCATCACCATTACCTCTGCCTGTACGACCTGTTTCTGGCGGGAACACAGGATTAACATCATAGACACCCCGGGCCACGTGGACTTCACCATAGAGGTGGAGAGGGCTCTGAGGGTCCTGGACGGCGGTGTGGTGGTTTTCTGTGCCGTGGGTGGAGTGGAGCCCCAGTCGGAGACGGTTTGGCGCCAGGCTGATAAGTACCGGGTGCCCAGAATAGCCTTTGTCAATAAGATGGACAGGGTGGGGGCCGATTTCTTCAACGTGGTGGAGATGATGGAGGAGCGTTTGGGTGCCAATCCCTGTCCTGTTCAGATACCCCTGGGGGCTGAGTCTGGTTTCCAAGGCGTTATAGACCTTGTTCATATGCGGGCTATCATCTGGGAGGAGGAGACCCTGGGGGCCGGGTTCCACTATGCCGACATCCCCGAGGAGTATCGGAGCCTGGCCCACGAGTACAGGGAGAGACTCCTGGAAAAAATCTCTGACGTGGACGAGAAGATCATGGAAAAGTACCTCATGGAGGGGGAGATCAGCCCCGAGGAAATCCTGGCTGCCCTAAGGAAGGGAACCCTGGATCTCACCTTTGTCCCCGTCCTGTGTGGGTCCGCATTTAAAAACAAGGGCGTTCAGCCCCTCCTTGATGCCATAGTGGACCTGTTGCCCTCGCCCTTGGACATCCCTCCCGTGAGGGGTATCAACCCTGACACCAAGGAAGAGGAAGTGAGAATCACCGATCCCAATGAACCCTTTGCCGCTTTGGCCTTTAAGGTGATGGTGGATCCCTTCGTGGGTCAATTGGTCTTTTTCCGGGTTTATTCGGGACGTCTTGAGTCGGGAGGCACGGTTTATAATCCTATTCGTAGGAAGAAGGAGCGGGTCGGTCGTATACTGAGGATGCACGCTAACAAGAGGGAAGAAATCACCGCTGTGGAGGCGGGTGACATTGCTGCTGCGGTGGGACTCAAATACACCCTCACGGGTGACACCCTCTGTGATCCTTCCCGTCACATTGTTTTGGAGGCTATGGAGTTCCCTGTGCCTGTCATTTCTGTGGCTATAGAGCCTAAAACCAGGGCTGACCAGGACAGGCTAGGCATGGCTCTGGCCCGGTTGGCCCAAGAGGACCCTAGCTTCAAGGTGAAAGTGGACGATGAGACGGGAGAGACTATCATCTCTGGTATGGGTGAACTCCATCTGGAGATCATCGTAGACCGCCTCCGTCGGGAGTTTGGTGTGGAAGCCAACGTGGGCAAACCCCAGGTGGCTTATAGGGAGACTATCCGTCGGAAAGCTAGGGCCGAGGGTCGTTATGTGAAGCAGACAGGTGGCCGTGGCCAGTACGGCGTAGTATTCCTGGAGCTGGAGCCTCTAGAGCCTGGTTCTGGTTTTGTCTTTGAGGACAAGATTGTGGGTGGGGCTATCCCCAAGGAGTATATCCCCGCAGTGGAAAAGGGTGTAAGGGAAGCCGCTGAGACAGGTGTTCTGGCAGGCTATCCCATGGTGGATCTGAAGGTCACCCTTTATGACGGTTCTTACCACGAGGTGGACTCTTCGGAGATGGCTTTCAAAATAGCCGCTTCCATGGCTTTCAAGGAAGGGGTCCATGAGGCCCGGCCTGTGCTCCTGGAGCCCATAATGAAGGTGGAGGTGGTGGTGCCCGAGGAATACATGGGGGAGGTCATTGGCGACCTCAACTCCCGTCGTGGAAGGATCCAAGGAATAGATGAGAGGAAGAGCGCTAAAGTTATAACCGCCCTGGTGCCTCTGGCCGAGATGTTCGGCTACGCAACTACCCTCCGTTCTTTAACCCAAGGAAGGGGAACTTACACCATGCAGTTCTCCCATTACGAGGAAGTGCCCAGCAATGTAGTTCAGGAGGTGATTGGGAGGCGGATGGTTAGGATTTAGATCTCCGACTCATGGTTGATGGGTTTTAGGGGTACCGCCCCTTAGTGGATGGGAGCGGGTTCTTTTTTGAGAATAGGGCAGACTTGTGAAGAAGGAGGTAAAGAAGGATGGGAAAGGCGAAATTTGAGCGTACGAAGCCCCACGTAAACATAGGGACGATAGGGCATGTGGATCATGGGAAGACGACGCTGACGGCGGCGATAACGAAGGTATTGTCGACGAAGGGGTGGGC
>JAJSAC010000024.1 GCA_024274915.1 Thermodesulfobacteriota bacterium | reverse complement strand
CTCACTTACCCCCAGGGCCACTTCTCTATGAAGGGAAGCCTCCTCACCTTGTCTCTTGAGCCACCCCTCTCCCTTTAGGGCCACCTCTTCCACGGTCAGGGAAAGGTGGGAGAGTTCCTCTTCCACTTCCTCTAAAGCCTCCATCTCCCAAACTGAAACCCGTCCCTGGGGTAAAAGACCCTTCAAAAAAGTGAGACTTCGGAAGAGCCTTCCCCTCAGATCCTCCAAATCCCGGAGGAAACCGGCCTCAATCCCCAGGGCCAGCCCCAGACCAGCCAATCCCTGGACCTGACGAAGGATCCGGGAAAGGACACAGGACTCTCCTAACACCTCCAGAGCCGTGCGCTCCAGGCGATGCGCCTCATCCACCACCAGACGATCAAAAAGGGGCAATCCTTTTTTCTCTGCCACAAGATGGCTCAGAAGTAGATGATGGTTAACCACCAGTAGATGGGCTTCTTCAGCCCTTTTCCATGCCCCTTGGTAAAAACAGATCTCCCTATATCCACAGCTCTTGCCAAGGCAATATTCCCACCGACTCCCCAAAAGATGAGAGAGCCCCACCCTGGGAGCCGTTTCCAGGTCCCCCTGTACCGTCCTGTGGGCCCACTCCACCACATCTCTATCCACTTCCCCTCGCTCCACTGCAGCCTTCAGACGATGTAGACACAGGTAGTTATTTCGACCTTTCAAGGCAGCAGCCAGAAAGCGACGCCCTTCCTCCCCCAAGAGCTTCTGAACCAAGGGCAGGTCCTTATTCACCACTTGATCCTGGAGGCTCTTTGTGCTGGTGGAGATAACTACCCGCGTGTCACCTTCCAGGGCAAAAAGGGCAGCAGGAATCAAATAAGCCAGGGTCTTTCCCACCCCCGTGCCTCCCTCGATAAGGGTCACCCCCCCCTCCTCCAGTACCCTGGCCACTTCCCGGGCCATCACCCTTTGGCCCTCTCGGGCCTCGTATCCCTCTATCACCCGGGATAGGCAGACAGGAGAGAAAAATCCTTCTATGGCCTCTAATAGCCCCATCAGTCCTCAGCATGAGAATACCAGGTCCACCCTTGAAAGGACAGATGCCCTCCCATATCTCAGCCTTGAAAAGTGGCCATGGGACACTATCCTTTAACAATAGGGTGAATACTACTTTCTGAAACTTAACCAGGACCTCCGTCCAAACCCCACATACGCCACGGGAAGGAGCCAATGAAGCCCTCTTCCAGAGAAGAGAGAAGGTTCTGGGATAGAAGCATGAGGAAAAAAAGGGATCGAAAAGGTGTATCCAAATCTGTATAGTTAGTAAAAAACCTAGGGGAAAGGTGAAAAAATGGTCAACAGAAGGTTTCTATGGGGAGCGATTGTTCTTCTCCTTTTGGGTTGTACTTACGGCGGCGGCAACATGAAGGTGAACGTCTTCAACCCCGCTGCCCCCCTCTACGACGAGGGGACAGACGCTTACAACTCCGGCGATTATTCTAGAGCCATCACCGCCTTCTCCGATATAGTGAGCTATTATCCCAATAATGGCCTGGCCGATGAAGCCACCTTCATGCTGGCCAAGTCATATGAAAAGACGGGGGACCTCTTAGACGCCCTGCGCTACTACAAACTCTTCGTCGCCCGTTACCCCAATCATAAATGGACCCCCCTGGCCAACAAGAAGATCCAGTCTTTGAGCAAAAAAATTGAGGAGGGCCAAAATGGCGGAAGTGGAAGTGGGCAGGGTAAATAAATTCTTTGGCAAAGTGAGTGTGGCAGCAGTAGAAGTGACCCATGGCACCATCAAGATGGGAGACCAGCTTCATTTCAAGGGGGCCACCACCGACTTCACCACCCAGGTGGAGTCTATGGAAATCGACAGGGTACCCATAGAAGAGGCCAAACCAGGTGACCTGGTGGGTATCAAAGTGCCCGAAAGGGTGAGACCGGGGGACAAAGTGTACAGAGTAGAAGAAGACTGAAGGGAGAACGCTATGGCCGTGGCGGAAGTGACGGTAGTGCCTTTGGGGACGGGGTCACCTTCCCTCAGTGCCTACGTGGCCAAGGCCCTCAAGATCCTGGAGGAATCAGGGCTAAAATATCAGCTCACCCCCATGGGTACCATTATAGAAGGAGACCCCAAGGAGATCATGGAGGTGGCCCTCAAGATGCACAACTCCATCTTCTCTGACAACATCCACCGGGTGGTCACCACTCTAAAGATAGACGAAAGAAGGGACAAACCCCTCTCCATGGAAAGCAAGGTTACCGCAGTGAAAGAAAAGCTTTAACCTTTATCCCGCCAATCGACCAAACCATGGCCCGGCTGTCCACTGTCCCCTGGACAGAGTTGAAAGGGCCATTTTTACCCGTAGGACCCATCCAAACAAGGAAAAGGAGGCGGTATGAACTCCAAATTCCCCATCTCTCCCCAAGCTTATGACACCTGGTTCTCCACACCCCCAGGCAGAGGGGCCTTAGAAGAAGAACAGGCCCTTTTCCTAAGGTTGCTATGGAAAGAGAGGGGGAGCCTCCTGGACATAGGCTGTGGTACAGGCGTGTTCACACTTTTTTTCCGAGACCTGGGGTTCTCAGCTACGGGACTGGATCTATCCCGAGAGATGCTCCTCCACCTCAAAGGCAAAGAGCCAGATACAGCCCTGATCCAGGGAAACGCCCAGCTCTTACCCTTTAAAAGGAATTCCTTCCAGTACGCCACCCTGGTCACCGTCCTGGAGTTTCTACCCTACCCTTTTTATGCCCTGGTGGAAGCCACAAAGGTTGCCCAAAGGGGCGTAGCCGTAGCCTTCCTTCCTCCATGGTCTCCCACCAACCTGAAACGACGGGCCAAAACCCTATGGGGCAGCACACCTTTCCGGCAGGCTCACTTCTTACCTTTTTCCCGAATCATCTCTATGATAACAGAAGGGTGCAAAATCAATTCCAGGAGGGTAAAGGGAATGGACCAGGGGGGATGCCTTTTTCCCAGAGGAGTCAGGCTTCTCCCCCTGGCCTCCTTAGCCGTGATAAGGGTGGACTATGAATGAAGAGCAGCTGAAAGCGGCCGCCCGAGTACTCAAAAAGGCTCAACACGCTGTAGCCCTAACTGGGGCTGGTATCTCCGTGGATAGCGGTATCCCCGCCTTCAGGGGAGCCCAAGGTCTATGGGACAGATTTGATCCCCAGGAGTACGCCCACATCTCCTCCTTCTTGACCAACCCCGGAAAGGTGTGGGGGATGCTAAAAGAGCTCTATCAAATTATGGAAAGGGCCCAACCCAGTCCAGCCCATTATGCCCTGGCTAGGCTGGAAGAGTTGGGGATCCTCAAAGCCTTGGTCACACAGAACGTGGACGGCCTCCACCAAAGAGCGGGCAGCAAGAGGGTAATCGAGTTCCACGGCAATGGAGAAACCCTCACCTGCCTCTCTTGCGGAGAGCAGCGCATCATCCAGGAAACTTCCCTGGACCAGCTGCCACCCACCTGCCCTAGATGCGGGGGCGTACTGAAACCCGACGTGGTCTTTTTTGGAGAGCCTATCCCTCCCCAAGCCCTGGAAGAGGCCTTCCAAGAAGCCGATGAATGTGATGTCATGCTGGTGGTGGGCACCTCCGCCCAAGTCTATCCCGCCGCGGATCTACCCCGGAGGGTAGCCTGGAAGGGCGGCAGCATTATAGAAGTCAATCTGGACGAAACCCACCTTACCCAGGACATGACCCACCTTTTTCTCCAGGGCCCCGCCTCCAAGATTCTCCCCAAATTGGCAGAGCTGGTAGAAGAATAATCCCCTCCCTTCCTCCCCTCGGCCCGACAAGGAAATTTATTGTGAAAATGTTTTTCAAGTTTCTTAGTCTAATAGACTAACTTTTTATGAGCTGATTCTTGACAAATCAAAGGTACCATCCCAAATTTTTTCCCGGAGGCAGGGCAAAAACCTGGAAAAGGGAGGTGATGGGTCATGGCGCTGGTGAGGTGGGCTCCTGAAAGGGAGATTGACAGGTTTAGGAGGGAGATTGACAAGATCTTTGAAGACTTCTTCAGCCCCGGCAGATTCCCCAGCCTCTTCGGCAGGGTGACCCGGGAGTTGGAGGATTTTGGTACCTTCCCTGCCATTGACGTGTACGACGACAAGGAGAACATCGTGGTGAAGGCCGAGGTACCTGGGCTGAAGAAGGACGACATTGAGATTCAGATAAAGGGCAGGGATCTGGTGATCAAGGGTGAGAAGAAGAAGGAGGAAGAGATCAAGGATGAAAACTATTACTACGCCGAGAGGATTTACGGCACCTTCTCCAGGGTCATCAGGCTCCCTGTAGATGTGAAAACCGATGAGGTGAAAGCCAAGTTCAAGAACGGAATCCTGGAAATCGTGCTACCCAAGGTGGAAGAGGCCAAGCCTAAGGAGATCAAGGTAGAGGTGGAGGAGTGATCTCCCCGTAGCCCTGCCTCCTAAAGGCTTTAACAGCCCGTTTCTCCCCCGTTCCAGGAGCTCGGAGCGGGGGAGAAGTTTTTTAGAAGATTATCTTCCCCTTCTTTCTATTCTCAAGGGGCTCCCCGGCTCCCAGCAAACATCGTCAACCCCTCACCCCATCCCCCATGGCCCTGGCGGCCAGGAGGCCTGAGGCGGCGGCCTGGATAAGACCTCGGCTCACTCCTGCCCCATCCCCCGCCACGAAAAGACCGGGAATAGGAGTCTCCAGAGACTCGTTCATCTGGGGCCTCAAGGAGTAGAATTTCACCTCAACACCATAAAGTAGAGTGTGTCTGGAGTTGACGCCAGGCACCACCTTGTCCATGGCCTCCAGCATCTCCAGGATGTCGATGAGATACCGGTAGGGCAGGGCAAAGCTAAGGTCCCCGGGCACAGCCTCGGCCAGGGTGGGTTCTATTAATCCCCTCTTTATCCGCTCTGAAGTGGAGCGGCGCCCCATCTTCAGGTCCCCCAGCCTCTGGACAATGACCGTGCCCACCAAGAGATTGGCCAAACGGGCCAGGTACTCGCCATAGGCCACGGGGGAGTCGAACGGCTGGGTGAAGGCCGTGCGCACCAGAAGGGCAAAATTGGTGTAGGGGGTGCCCCCCTGGCCCTGGCTGTGGCCGTTTACGGTGTAAAGGCCACTCCTATACTCCATGACCACCTCCCCGTGGGGGCACATGCAGAAAGTGCGCACCTCGTCATCGAAAGTGGGGGCATTGAAGAGGAGCTTGGCCTCGTAAGCCACGGAAGTCACCTCCTCCATAACCTCGGCAGGCACCTCCACCCTCACCCCCACATCCACGGGATTGGTCTCGAAACTCACCCCCAGAGGAATGAGCTGGTCCTTGAGCCACCGGTTGCCTTCCCTGCCGGGGGCCAATAGCAGATAGGGCGCCCTATAGGCCTCCCCCGAAGAGGTGATCACCTCCTTGTAACCATCGACCAGTTTTACGGCCTCCACCGGGCAATTGAAGACCACCTCCACTCGATCTTTGAGATAATGAAAAATGGCGGCCAAGACCTGGGAACACCTATGAGTACCCATGGGCCTCACAGGCACGGGCACCATGTGCAGCCCCGCCTGAACACACCTCTTGGCCAAGGCTTCCATGGCATCACCGGGCAGGCCGTAAACCCGGGATGGGGCACCAAACTCCAGAAACCTCTGGTCCACCTCCTGGATGAGGGACTCTAGCCTCTCCCCACCGACCAGATCTCCGAGAAAGCCCCCAACCTGGGGCGACAGAGTGAGCTTGCCGTCGGAAAATGCACCGGCCCCTCCCCAGCCAGAGAGAAGGTTACAAGGCTCACACTGGCGGCACCTGCCCGTATCCCTAAGGAAACAGCACCTCTTGTCCAAGGGAGGTCCCTTCTCCAGGATGAGAACCTCCTTCATCCCCCTCTCCAGGAGTTCCAGGGCAGCGAATATTCCGGCAGGGCCTGCCCCCACTATGATCACCTCGGGCTTCACCCCCCCGATGCCTCCTTTCTTTTTAAATCATTTTTTATATACTACCTCATGAGCCCAAAACAAAGGAGGATTCATCTATGGAATGGAGTACGGCGGAGAAGGTGAGGATCAGGCTCCTGGTGGACAATTACCTGGATGTCTTTGAACCCTCCACGGACCTGGTGAAACGGATCACCCCGGGCCAGGCCAAGAAACCCCTTTTGGCTGGCCACGGCTACTCCTTATTCATAGAAGCCCAGGGGAGGAAAGGTTCCCATAACATCCTGGTGGACGCCTCCCACTCCCCCCAACTCCTCCTCCACAACATGGAGGCCCTGGGGATAGATCCCAAAAGCATAGAGGCCTTCTTTCTCACCCACGGCCACGTGGACCACTTCGGCGGGCTGGAAGGCTTTTTAAAGGCCAGAGGAGAAGGGATCGAAGTCCACACTCATCCCGCCGCCTTTCTCTCCAAGCTGGTAGTGACTCGTAGGGGCAAGGTGGGACCCTGGGAGCTGCCCAAAGAGAGACTGGAAGACCTGGGGGCCCGGTTCATCACCAACAGGGAACCCACTGTGGTGAACCCCTACTTCCTTCTGAGCGGCGAGGTGCCCCGGACCATCCCCTTCGAAAAGCCCTGGCCAGCCGCCCGCATCATCCAGGGAGACGGCCAGGAGGTTCTGGACCAATTTGAAGACGAGCAGAGCCTCGTCATAAGGGTGAAAGGCAGGGGGCTAGTGGTCATAGCGGGCTGCTCCCATCCCGGTATTATCAACATGGTGAGACACGCCCAAGAGCTGGGGAAAGAGAGAGTATCCGCCGTCATTGGCGGGTTTCACCTGGGGGTGGTTCCAGAGGACACCATGGAGGAGACCATCCTCCATCTCAAGGAGCTGGGAGCAGATCTCGTCGTTCCATGCCACTGCACGGGATTCAGGGCCACATGCCGCATGTCCCAGGTGCTGGGAGACGCCTTTGCCGTCAACTGCGTGGGCAGCCTCATAGAGTTGGGATAAAGGGCCGTCTGCTTGATGTTTAACGGAGTTTAAGGAACGCTAGAAAAAAACAGGCTGGCAGGAGGGAAGAGATGGAAAAGCCCATCCTGGGCATCATTGGCGGTAGCGGCCTCTACCAAATGGAAGAAGGCCTAGAAATCATAGAAGAAGTGAACATCATCACCCCTTTCGGCCCCCCGTCGGACAGCTTCATCCTGGGCAAGCTGGAAGGGGTCCCGGTAGCCTTTTTGGCCCGTCACGGCAAAGGACACCGGCTCATGCCCTCGGAAATCAATTACAGGGCCAACATTTACGCCATGAAGGTCTTGGGAGTCCAATGGCTCCTCTCTATCAGTGCCGTGGGCTCCATGAAAGATGAAATCGAGCCAGGCCACATGGTGGTACCCCACCAGTTCATAGACTGGACCCGGAAAAGGGTCTCCACCTTCTTCGGCGAAGGCCTGGTGGCCCATGTCTCCATGGCCGATCCTGTATGCCCGGCTCTCTCCAAGATCCTGGCAGAAGAAGCCCGAAAAGTGGGTGCCACTGTCCATGAAGGTGGTACGTATCTGTGCATGGAGGGGCCCCAGTTTTCGTCCCGGGCCGAATCCTTCCTCTACAAGAGTTGGGGGGTCTCTGTCATCGGCATGACCAACATGCCCGAGGCCAAGCTCGCCCGGGAAGCGGAAATATGTTATGCCACCCTGGCCATGTCCACGGACTACGACTGCTGGCATCAGACAGAGGAGGACGTGACCGTAGAAATGGTGATCCAGACATTGATGAAGAATGTCAAAACGGCACAGGCCGTGGTGAGGAGAGTTGCAGCCAGACTTCCTGTGGAGAGGAGCTGTCCATGCCCAACAGCCCTGGAGTACGCCCTCATCACCCAGGAAGAAGCTATTCCCGACGGAACCTACGAGAGATTGAAGCCCCTGGTGGGCAAGTACATCCCCCGAAGATAAAAAGTGGAGTTGGGAGAATACTACATAGAAGCTTTGTGGAATACGGGATTCACCATCTCCTCTCTTGCAGAGCCCAGGAGGAGCGTAGTGGTACTGGTCTTCAAGACCCATTGGTTCGCCTTGGCTTGTGACGCTGAACAGGGAGAGGCGTGGCCCTCCAAGGAGGTGAACGAGCCCTATCTGAGCCACCTCTGTAGCCTCTTCTTGGAAAGGCGTCTCCTCGATGAGGAAGAAAAGATCCTCCCCCTCCTCCAGTTCGTCTGGGAAAACGAGTTCATGCCCACTTTGCTAATGGAGGAACCATGAAGTGTAAAGGATGCGGCATGGAGGTCCCCTTCCTCTCGGTGAGACTGGGATACTGTGTGGACTGCATAAGGAAGGGCAACGAACAGGCCCTTGAAAGGGCTCGAAACCTCCATTCCAGAGGTAGACTCCCCTACCACTTGACCACCCGGATTCCCAAAGACCTCCAGGGAGTGGAGTGCAACTTTTGTGGCAACGCGTGTCGAATACCCTTAGGAGAAAAGGGATTCTGCGGTACCAAAGCCAACCGAGATGGCAAGCTGGCCCATCTGGTAGGCGACAAGACCAGGGGCAAACTCCACTGGTACTACGACCCCCTCCCCACCAACTGTGTAGCCCACTGGGTATGTGCCGGGTGCTCCCGCGCAGGCTACCCCCAGTACAGCTACTCTCCCGAGGCGGAATACGGATACCAGAACCTGGCCGTATTCTATGCCTCCTGCACCTTCGACTGCCTCTTTTGCCAGAACTGGAGCTACAAGGTCATATACGCCCACGAGAAGGAACTGGTGAGGGCCGATGAACTGGCACAGCGGGCCCTCTCCCCCTCCACCGCTTGCATATGTTTCTTCGGAGGAGACCCTGCCTCCCAGATCCTTCACGCCTTGGCCACCAGCTATGAGGCCTTAAGGAACAAGGAAGGAATCCTCCGCATCTGCTGGGAAACCAACGGTAGTGTAAGCCGGTCCCTGTTGGAACAGATCATACAGTTGTCCCTCTCCACGGGGGGCACCGTAAAATTCGATCTCAAGGCCTGGAACCCAAACCTCCATAGGGCCCTCTGCGGTGTGGACAACCAGACCACCCTGACCAACTTCCACTACGTCTCCCGCTTCATCCAGGAGAGACCCGATCCTCCCCTCCTGACTGCCAGCACCCTCTTGGTCCCAGGCTATATAGACGCCCGAGAAGTGGCCTACATTGCCCGCTTCATTGCCTCTTGCGATCCACAGATCCCCTACTCCCTGCTAGCCTTCCACCCCCAACACCTCATGGATGACCTCCCCACCACCCCTCGCCAGTGGGCCATGGACTGCCTGGAAGCCGCCCGAGGAGAGGGACTGGAAAACGTGCACCTGGGCAACGTCCATCTCCTGTGGTGACGGATCATGGGTCTAGCGGGCTATCACGCTGAATGGAACCTGGGAAGCCCAGGGGGGTGGGATTACCAGAGGATGGCCCAGAAGATCGCCAAAGAGGCGTGGGTCCACATCCAGAAGATCACCGGCCTGAAGATCCCCCTGGACTTCGACCACCCCCTTTTCCACCCTGCTCCCGCCCTTGCTCAAATGCTACTGGAGAGACACAGGGAACTGTGGGGCAACCGCCCCCCCCACATTATCTTGGTAGCTGAAGAGGAAACTCTGGAGGAAGTTCCAGAGAACAAAAACCTTATTCGTCTTTTGAACTACATACCTGGTGTGAAGGCCAGTCTGGCTGCCCCCCGACACCTGGAGAGCCGGGGAGACACCATCCTCCTACACGGAAAGGAAGTAACCCTCATCTACCTGGACATGAACAATACGGATATCTCCCGGCTGGAGAGGGAAAACCGAGCAGGAGCCCTGGTCCAGGCCATCTCCCTGGGTATAGTGGTGAACCCCCGGGGCATGGAACCCGTGGGGGTGAAATCTCTCATGGAGGTGATGGACAGCCCCTTAGGCAGGGACCTCACAGAGACCACTCGAAAGTGGACCCCCTGGACCCGCCTCTTTTACCCCCGAGCCACCCGAGGCCCCATGGGAGAGGACATAAAAGACCTGGTGGAGTGGGCCAGGAGTCGCCAAGAATCCTTGGTGCTGAAACCGGCCCAGGGTCACTCCGGAAAGGGTGTCTTTGTAGGACCCCTGTGCGACAATTGGGAAGGCTGCGTTCAGAAGGCCCTTCAAAAAGGGAATTACATCCTCCAGGGCCTGGTTCCCATTCCTTTGTGGTCCGAGCCCTTCCCCTGGCTGGAGGATGGCACAGTAACCCTCAGGGTGTTTCAAACAGATTTCCGATGCCTCATTGGACCCCAGGGACTCATGGGAATGGTCTCCCGTTTTGGAGGCATCCCCACCAACGTGGGTTCAGGGGGAGGCAACAACGCCCTGGCCCTCGTACCCCCAGAAATGACGGTAAAAGAAGCCGTGGAAACTATCAACAGGGCAATTCTGGAAGCACCTCCCGCCCTCATCCAGGAGATGAAAGAGGAAATGGAAGCAGAGGCCCTGAAAATGGGACACACCTACCTCCTGGGCCCCATCAAATCTACCCTCCGCCCCCGCCTCCTACACCCCAACCCCTTGGAGTACCTCCACATATACGCACAGAACCTGTGGAGGGACTGCGTTCAGCTAGAAGCCCTTTGGCGGGAAGGAAAGTTGGACCACGTGGTGAAACTAACCCCCCGAGAGAAAGAGCTGGCCCTCCTCCAGCCCTGGAGTGGCTCAGCGGGCATTGTGGCCTCGGATGGACTAATGGGCTTCGGGGCCCAGGAGCTGGTGGAGTGGAAGGAGTGACGAAACACCCCCACCCCCAATGGTGGAAGGAGGCCTTCGACCTCCTCTACCTGGAAACCGACGCCAGGAGCGTGGAAGACCCCGTCCAGACAGCCAGAGAAGTAGACTTCTATCTGGAGCTGGGAGAATGGAAAAAGGGAGAGCCCCTCCTTGATCTGTGCGGTGGCCATGGCCGGCATACCCTGGAACTTCTGGCCCGGGGGTGGGGCCCCGTGGTCTTGCTGGATTACTCTCTCCCCCTCCTTTTGGAGGCCCAGAGGCGGGCCCTTCAAAAGGCCCTTCAACCCCTCATCCTCAGGGGAGAAGCCGGGAGCCTCCCCTTCAAAACCAACTCATTCGGAGGGGTCCTCCTGGTGGGCAACTCCTTTGGTTACTTCCCTCGCGACAAAGAAAACCTCATCCTCCTCCAGCAAGCCTACCGGGTCATCCAGCCAAAGGGCCGCCTTATCCTGGAAGTGGCCAACAGGGAGTTTATCGAGAAGGAGCTTCCTCCCTTCTCCCAGCACCAAACTCCCTCCGGCCTCACCGTGGAGCGCTTCAGGAGACTGGAGCCTCCCCTCCTCATCTGCCGGGAACGGGTGACCCACCCCATAAAAGGCCGCGTAAAAGAGCACAGCTACTGCTTACGCCTATATTCAAAGGAAGAAATTGTGAACATGCTAGAAGAAGCGGGCTTCACAAAAGTGGAAAGCCACACCGTCTCATTCCACCATTCCCCCAGCGAGGACCGGGGCACCATGGAGAGTCGGGTGCTCTTTACGGGGTGGAAAGAGTGAATTGCATGAAATTCCCTTAACAAAATCCTTCCAGATCCAAATTCATCTCTCAATATCGAGGGAAATCCGAAATTAGAAGGACACCATCAAAGAAGGATGGATGGCAAGATGAACAAAAAGAGTTTATTGGCATTGGGACCCATGATCATTCTCATCTGGACTCTCCCCTCCCTCGCCTCTAACCTGGGCAGGGAGAAAATGAAGGTGGTAACGGTTATCGCCGGGGATACCCTTCGGGTAGAATGGAAGGGGAAAGAGCAGACCCTCATCCTCCTGGGGGTGGACAGTCCTCCTGCCCACTGGGAACCCGGGCTTCTAAGGAGGGCCAGATACCTGAAGATAGATCCCCAAAAGCTCCTGGAGATGGGAATAAAAGCCAAAGAATTCGCCGAGAGCCTTATATGCCCCGATGGATGGGTCTATGTGGAGTTCGACTGGATCAAGCGGGACCCCCAGGGCCGGCTCATGGGGTACGTTTATGTAAGGGACGGCATGCTCAACGCTCTCCTCATAGAAAAGGGCTACGCCCGGGCCCGACTCTCCTTCCCTTTCCCCATGAGGCCCAAGGAGGACTGGATCCTCTCGGAGTTCCCCTACCTGGAGAGAAAGGCCAAAAGGGGAAAAAGGGGCCTCTGGAAGTACGGGAAGTTTTGAGGAACACCCATACCAGGCCTCACCAAGCCCCAGGATACAAAAAACCTGATGAAGCATTCCAATGGCACCGGCGAGGGACACAGAGAAGACCGAAGCACTATGGAAAGCCTAACAAGGCCCCGAATCCGTCCAAACAACCGCATCATCTCAGGTACAATGGACCATAACTGGACTCTGCCATTGACAGGGAAGGGCCTTGTGTAACAAGAGAAGGAAAAAGCCAGAAAAAGGAGAGGGCTCATGGAGATAGAGATCTACTCCCTGCCGGCGGAGGAGAGAAAAACCAAACCCCACCCTTCCAACTTGGGTTTTGGTCAGCACTTCACCGATCACATGTTTCTCATGAACTACACCCAAGACCGGGGATGGGACCATCCCCGCATTGTGCCCTACCAGCCCATCCAGCTGGACCCCGCTGCCCTGGTCCTCCACTACGCCCAGGCAGTATTCGAAGGGCTCAAGGCATACCATGGCCAGGACGGCAAGATCCGCCTCTTCAGGCCCGACATGAACGCCCGGCGTCTCAACGCCTCGGCAGAGCGCCTCTGCATGCCCACCATAGAACCCGACCTTTTCATTGAGGCGGTGAAGACCCTGGTGAGACTGGAAAAGGGCTGGGTACCCCAGGCAGAAGGGGCCTCCCTCTACATCAGGCCCACCATGATCGCCACGGAACCGGCCTTGGGGGTGAGACCTGCCCTGGAGTACCTCTTTTTCATCATCGCCAGCCCCGTAGGTGCCTACTACAAGGAGGGCTTCAATCCCGTGAAGATCATGGTGACAGACAAGTATGTCAGGGCCGTGCCCGGGGGCATAGGCCACACCAAGGCGGCGGCCAATTACGCCGCCAGTCTCAAGGCCGCCCAAGAAGCCCAGACCCAGGGCTACTCCCAGGTTCTGTGGCTTGACGCCAGGGAGAAGAGATTCGTAGAAGAGGTGGGCACCATGAACATCTTCTTCCTCTTTAAAGAGGCCTTGGTCACACCACCCCTTTCGGGTTCCATACTACCTGGAGTCACCAGGGACTCTGTCATCTGCCTGGCTCGGGAGTGGGGAATAGAAATCCAGGAGAGACCCATCACCATAAACGAGATCTTGGAAGGCTTGGAAAAAGGGGAAGTCCTGGAGATATTTGGTACTGGTACCGCCGCTGTCATATCTCCCGTGGGCCTCCTCCATTACAAGGGCAAGGACTATACCATCAACCAGGGAGAGACTGGACCCCTGGCCGAGAGATTTTTCCAGGAGATAACAGGTATACAGTACGGCACCCGTCCCGATCCCTCTGGCTGGACGGTGCTGGTGGACTAAAGAACAATCCCGTCAAAAAGAGGGGGCTGGAAGTATGACTCTGGCCCCCTCTTTTTATAACAAAAATAAAACCCCTAACGGCAATCCATGCAGATCCGGAGCCTATCCTCGGGCAGCCCTGTCTTCTCCTGGAGGAAGCGGAACTCGTCCTCTGTCATGAAGTACTTGCCACACTTGCTGCAGGCCACCAGCCTGGACTTCTTGTGCCACCGTTCCATTATGCGGTAACCGTCCACTTCCTCTACAGGGATGACATCCACAGGGCAAATATACGAACAGGCTCCGCAAAGGATGCAAGGTTCACTGGGCTCATCAAAGGGAGTACACACCTTCCGGGTAAACCCCCTTCCTTCAAAGCCAATGGCATGGAGACCCACCACCTCGGCACAGGTCCTGACACACATGCCGCAGAGGATACAGTCGTCGTTACTTTTGGAGAAACGGACCTCTTCCACACCGATAATCTGGGCCAGCTCCTGGAGCTGGGGAAGGTTGGGACATTGGGCCATGAGGAGCTCCAGGACCAGCTTGCGGCACTTCTTTACCTTCTCCGTATCCGTTCTCACCACCATGCTATCGGCCACAACATAGTCACAGGCAGTGACAAATCGGGTCCTCTTGCCTTTGGTCACCTCCACCATACAAAGGCGACAAGCGGTATAGGGCTTCACCTCGTGATGGTAACACAGGGCAGGAATATAAATCCCTGCCGCCTGAGCCGCCTCGAGAACCGTCTGTCCCTCTCTGGCAACAACCTCTTTCCCGTCTATGGTCAGCTTCACCATGTCACACCACCTTCACAGCATCAAACTTGCAGACATCTTTGCAGATGCCGCACTTTATGCACTTCTCCTGGTCTATAACGTGGACACCCTTGGGTTCTCCGGTGATGGCGTCCACAGGACACTCCTTGAAACATATATGACAACCGGTACAGTTCTCGGCAATGATCTTATAATGCACCAGAGCCTTACAGACGCCTGCCCGGCACTTCTTGTCCTTCACGTGCTCCAGGTACTCCTCGCGGAAATACCGGACGGTGGAGAGCACCGGGTTGGGTGCCGACTTGCCCAAACCACAGAGGGAAGCGTTGGCGACGACGTAACCCAGCTCCTCCAGAAGGTCCACATCCTCCATGGTACCTTCACCTTGGGTGATGCGATCAAGGATCTCCAGCATATGCCTGAGACCCTCCCGACAGGGAACGCACTTACCACAGGACTCTTCCGTGAGGAACTTCACGAAATATCGGGCCACGTCCACCATGCAGGCATCTTCGTCCATGACGATCATACCACCGGAACCCATCATAGACCCGGCAGCATCCAAGGTGTCGAACTCCACCGGTAGGTCCAGCTGGGAAGCCGGCAGACAACCTCCAGAGGGTCCCCCTGTCTGGACGGCCTTGAAGGCCTTGCCGTTCTGGATCCCTCCTCCGATGTCGTACACCACTTCCTTGAGGGTGATGCCCATGGGCACTTCCACCAGGCCAGTGTTATAAATGTCTCCGGCCAAGGAGAAGACCTTGGTCCCTTTGCTCTCCTCCGTACCTATGGCTGCAAACCACTCTCCGCCCCTGTTCACAATGTAAGGCACATTGGCCAAGGTCTCCACGTTGTTAAGGACAGTAGGCCTGCCCCACAGACCGCTTTCAGTGGCGTGGACGTGCTTGGACCTGGGCTCTCCAACTCGACCCTCTACAGAAGCTATGAGGGCCGAAGATTCACCACACACAAAAGCACCGCCTCCCCTCACCACCTGGATATCGAAGTCGAAACCACTACCCAGGATGTTCTCGCCCAACAGGCCCAACTCCCTCAGGGTCTCAATGGCCTTCTGCACGTTATGGGTTGCCAAGGGGTACTCCTTCCTCACGTAAACGAAGCCTTCGTGAGCACCTATGGCATAGGCTCCAATGATCATACCCTCCAACACTCCATAAGGCAGACCCTCCAGGAGACACCTGTCCATGTACGCCCCGGGATCCCCCTCATCCCCGTTGCAGATGATGTACTTAACGGGAGAGGGTCTCATGGCCGCGTCTTCCCACTTCCAACCCGTCCTGAAGCCGGCCCCTCCTCTACCCCTGAGACCAGAAGTGATCACCTCCTGGATAATCTCCTCGGGTTTCATGTCGAAAAAGGCCTTGGTCAGGGCTGAGAAACCTCCATGGCACAGGTAATCCTCAACGGAGAGGGGCTCCACCAGCTCCATGGGGCCCAACACCAACCTCATCTGCTTCTTATAAAAGGGGATCTCCTCCTCGTAAGTGTAGGTCACACCCGTCATGGGGTCCGTGTAGAGGAGCCTCTCGATAATCTCCCCCTTCTCCACCGCATCCAGTATATCAGGCACGTCCTGGGCCTTGACACTGTGATAAAGGACACCATCAGGATATATCACCATCACGGGAGCATAACCGCAGAGGCCATGGTCTCCCGTAGCCTTTATGGGAATATCCAACCCCCTTTTCGCCACCTCCTCTTTCAGAACGAAGTAAACAGCCTCCGCACCGTGGGCCCTGGAAGCCGTACCCATGCCCAAAGAGATGAACCTCTCGGGCCGCCTAGAAAGGGCCTCTTCCCTAAACCTCTCCAGATCCTCTCGACTCTCTAACCGCCTCATCGCTCCCTATACTCCTTTATCAAAGATTCCACCTGGACAGGGGTGACATGGCCATAATACTTCCCATTAATGATAACCACAGGGCCCAAGGCACAGGCTCCCACACAGTTCACCGTCTCCAGGGTGAACATGAGGTCGTCGGTGGTGTCCCCTGCCCTGACGCCCAACACATCCTCCAGCCTCTCCAACACCCTGTAAGAACCTTTGACGTGGCAAGCCGTCCCCGTACAGACCTGGATGGTGTACTTGCCTCTGGGCTTCAGAGTAAAGGCCTTGAAAAAGGTGGCAATGTGGTAGACCCTAGCCAAAGGAACCTCAGTCTGGCGGCTCACCTCTTTCAAAAGATCCTTGGAAAGATAACCGTAAATGTCCTGGAGATCCTGAAGAATTTCTATCATCCGGGCGGGGTTGTTCCCGTACCGGGCCATCGCCTCCCTTACGTTTTGCTCCAGATTCTCTACCGTCGCTACTTCTGCCATGGCCATCACTCCTGAGTCACTTTTTCCATCATTTTGAGCCGCTCGTACTCCGCCGTTATCCTCTCCTGGATCTGCTGGATGATTTCTGGAGTGAGATGTCTGAACCGCCTCTGGTTCTTCAGATAATCCTCCACTGGTCTCAATCCCTGGGGAAAATCTACAGTCAACTTGTAGCGGCCATTTTCAACCTCATACAAGGGGAATATCCCCGTCTCCACAGCCAGTCTACCCATTCTGACAGTGAGTTCAGGAGGGGTCCCCCACCCCGTGGGACACACGGCAAAGAGATGAATATAAGCCGGACCCTCCAGCTCAAAGGAGCGCCTCACCTTGCGAATGAGATCCAGGGGATAGCTGGGGCAAGCCGTGGCCACGTAGGGGATGTCATGGGCAGCGGCTATGGCGGCCACGTTCTTCTTCCAGTAACCAGCCCCAAAGCTCACCCTCCCAGCAGGAGTTGTTGTGGTACTGGCACCGAATGGGGTTGCAGAAGAGCCCTGCACCCCCGTGTTCATGTAAGCCTCGTTGTCGTAGCAGAGGTAAGTCACATTGTGCCCCCTGGCCAACATGCCCGATAAAGCCTGGAGGCCGATGTCAGCTGTGCCGCCGTCTCCAGCAATGACCAAAATGTTGGTCTTTTTCTTGGGAATCCTGCCCTTCCTTTGAAGGGCTTTAATGGCGGCATCAATACCCGAAGCCACGGCGGCGGCATTCTCAAAGGCCACATGGATCCAAGGCACCGCCCAGGAGGTATAGGGAAACGGAGAGGAAATGATCTCCATACAACCTGTGGCGTTCACTACTATGGTATCTCTACCTGCCGCCTTCATTATATGGCGCAACCCCAAAGCGGGACCGCAACCCTGACACGCCCTGTGCCCCCTAGTGAAAAACTCCTCCTTGGGAGCCATCCTATAGGCGAAAACGTTGAGATAGGCCTCTTTTGGTCTCTGCACTACACTCATTCTCTCAACCCCACTATCTTCACTAATTCGGGTTCCTCACCCGGATCCTTCCCTGTCCTGAGACACTCCTCACCGATCTCGAACATTTCCACATACTCTTCCAGGGAAATATCCCTACCGCCCAGTCCAGCCACGACACCCACCACCATGGGCTTATCCTTTTCCAGATACAGGGCCGACCTCACCTCGGAAAGGACGGGTCCTGGAGGACCGCCGAAGGAGATGCACCTGTCCAGGACCACCACTTGCTTGATGGAAGTGCTGCAGAGAACCTCCCTGAGATCGTCAAAGGGAAAAGGCCTCCAGAGCCTCAGCTCCACAGTTCCCACCTTTTTCCCCTGATCCCTGAGGTGGTCAACAGCCACTTCGGCAGCTTCAATGACAGAGCCTTGAGCCAGGAGAACTATTTCCGCATCGTCGGCCCTGTAAGTCTCCACGGGTCTATAACGACGCCCATAGCGCCGGGCAAACTCTTCGAAGACCTCCTCTATGACAGGACGGGACTCCCTAATGGCCATCTCTTGCTGCTTCTTGGCCTCGGTATAAACGTCGGGGACACCCACGGGACCCACGGTGATGGGATTATCGGTATCCAGAACACAGAGGGGCTCATAGGGAGGAATAAAGTCGGCAATCTCCTGGTCCTCGAAGATGTGAATAGGCTCAATAACGTGGGTGAGAATGAAACCGTCAAAGTTGACCATGACAGGGAGCATCACCCGCCGGTCCTCTCCGATCCTGAAAGCCATTAGGGTCAAATCATAGGCCTCCTGACCGTTATTGGCAAAGATGCAGATCCAACCCGTATCCCTCTCATTCATTACATCGGAATGGTCATTCCAGATGGAGATGGGACCTGAAAGGGCCCTATTGGCCAGGGCCATAATCACAGGGGTCCGGAGACTGCTAGCCAGGTAGACAATCTCGTTCATGAGGGCCAAACCCTGGGAACTGGTAGAAGTGAAGACCCGGGCCCCAGCCGCCGAAGCCCCCACACAGGCGCTCATGGCCGTGTGCTCCGACTCCACCGTAATGTATTCTGCATCCAGATCCCCATCGGCCACCAACTGGGCCAGGTGTTCCACTATGTGGGTCTGGGGAGTAATGGGGTAGGCGGAAACCACGTCCACATTAGCCTGACGAGCAGCTTCAGCGATGGCAATGGATACCTCGATTCCTGTTCTCTTGGCCATTATTCCACCACCTCTTCTTCCATTGTTATACATTGGGCCGGGCACTCCCTGTAGCAGATACCGCACCCCTTGCAGTACTCGTAGTTGGACTCGTAGTAGCCGTACTCATCCTCCTCGTAAGCGTACTCGGGACAGAAGATCCAACAGGTGCCGCACTTGATGCACTTCGTCTTATCCACCACAGGCTTGAGGGTCTTCCAGTCCCCGGTCTTATAGTAAACACTGTTGCCCGGCTCTGGGATACAGCAGGCAAAGGGCAACTCCTTCCAGGTTGGTCTCTCTTTCAACTTCATCATTCCACCCTCGCTTCTTGATAAGCCCTACGGAAGGCTTTTATCTCCTTCTCAGCAATCCTGGGAAACCTCTGGGCGATGAATTCCTCAAGGGGCTCCAAGCCCACCAAAGGCTTGGCCTTAACTAAGGCCCCCAACATGACCACATTGGTGATGGGAACCCCCAACTCCTCCATAGCAATGGAGGTGGCGTCCACAGAGGCCACCTGTACATCCTCCCTACCCAACTCCTTCTTCCAGTCACCCGGTCCTTTCTTGGAATTGAGAACCACCAGGCCCCCTTCCTTCAGTCCTGCCACCACAGGCACAGCCTTCACCAGCGAGGGATCCAGTACTATAACCACATCGGGATGATAGATACCGGTTCTCAGCTTGATGACCTCATCAGAGATCCGAGTGAAGGCCAGAACGGGGGCCCCCCGCCTCTCTGCACCAAAGGCAGGGAAAGCCTGGGCATGCTTGCCCTCCTTAATGGCCGCCTGGGCCAGCAGCTCGGCCGAGGTGACTGCACCCTGTCCTCCTCTTCCATGAAATCTGATCTCTACCATGGCCCCTCCTCTCAAAATAAACAGTACCTTCTATATGATAGCTCCACCTAGGGTGTCAATAAAAAGGCCGATTACAACGCCTTATCAAACCTGGCTTTAAGAATTATTTAAAATTTTAAATTAATCATAAACAAACATCCGGTCCAATCCCCTCACACGATCCATATTTTTCCTATCCCAAAAGGGGGAATATGGTGTTTCCATTATAGCAGGGAGATCTCTCAAGAGGGAATGGCCTATGATAATCTTGAAACCCTCCAGCCCTATATGGCCCTCCCCTATGTGCCAATGGCGGTCCACCCTGGACCCCAGGGGAGTCCTGGAATCGTTGAGGTGAAGGAGCTCCAAACGATCCAAACCCACCTCCCTATCCAACTCTTCCAAAAAGGCCCCAAGCCCCCCGGTGGTATGGATGGAATACCCCGCTTGAAAGGCGTGCGCAGTATCTATGCACACCCCCATTCGAGCCCCCCTTCCTACCAGTTTCATAATCCTCCCCAAATCCCTGAGTTCGGCCCCCAATTCTGAACCCTGGCCCGCCGTATTCTCCAATAGAATAGTCGGTCCCTGAAGGTCCATGGCCTGCCTCAAGGCCTGGGCCACGCGCTCCAATGCTTCGCTCCGTTCACTCTCCATGGCCTTACCCACGTGGGTCACCAGATAGTTCACCCCCAAGGCACGGCAACGGACCATCTCGGCCTTTAGAGACTCCAGGCTCTTTTCGTAGAGATCGCCCCTTGGAGAAGCCAGGTTGGGCAGATAGGGCATGTGGACCACCAGAGGAGTCAACCCCGTTTCTTTGGCCCTCAGGCGGAAGGCTTCCACCTGAGAAGGCTCCAGAGGGGTAAAACGCCACCCCCGGGGATTCCTGGTAAAAAACTGGAGGGTATCGCAGCCAAGGGCTTGGGCCCGTTCCAGGGCCCTAACCAACCCGCCAGCAATAGAGCAGTGAAAACCGAACCTCAAGGCTTCAGTAAGCGTAGACTTTGCCGTAAGGTCTGCTGGAAACAGGGATCAGCTTGGTGAAGGGATGGTCCAAAATTTCCTGGGGATCCAGATGATACTCGGAAAAGTCCCCACAGTAGTCCTCTAATAGGTCCTTCAAGAGGGCCTTGTCCCCCTCCGTCATTTCCACCTGTCCCACTTCCTTGCCCATGAGATAGGGATCTACCTCGCCACGGATATAGATAGTGCCCCCGTGCATGCCCGTAGCCAGGTAATCCCCCACCATGGGACGAGAGTCGTTGTCCCACAGGTTGAGGAGAATCAGGATACCTCCAGCCATGTACTCGCCGAAAAAGTCCCCTGCCTTGCCGCCCACAATAATGACGGGCACCATGTCTTTGTAGGTCTTCATGTGGATACCAACCCTATAGCCCACGTCCCCCAGGATGTGGAGCTTACCGCCCCGCATGCCGTAGCCGCAAACATCCCCTGCCATGCCATGGACCACGATCTTCTTTCCTTCCATGGTGTTGCCCACACAGTCCTGGGCATTGCTACGGACCACAATGGTGGGACCCTTCATAAAGATCCCCAGGTCTTGGCCTGCCACGCCGAAGACCTCGATAAAGACCTCCCTGGTGAGACCGGCACCAATGTAGCGTTGACCGTTGACGTTCAATAGGCGGAAATGGGTGACCCCCTCCTTCACCTTGTCCCGGATGATCTGATTCAGTTCCCTATAATACATTCCATCAGCATCTATGATCAAAGGCTCTGACACCCTTTCACCTCCCAGGCATCTGATGAATCGTCAAAGGGAACAATCACTGGCTCTCCCGCCTTGGGAGCCCACACCTTATCAGGCCGGGGACACACAGCCCTGATGGCTGACTCTTCACTAGCCATGTACACCCTATCCCCATGAACGGCAGCCACCAGGGGCCTCAGCTTAATCCTATCATTGAGACCCATCATACCCCCGTTCCAGGCCACCAGGACCGCGAAGGGACCATTGAGAAGGGCACTGCCGTAGACCATCCGCATGGCGGTTAAGAGCTCCTGCCCCCTCTCTTCCATACGGTCTATGTCCTTCCAGAAGGGAGCCGCCAGAGCATAGGCCGCTATGCGCAGGGGTAAACCGTGTCGCCTAACCAGAAGGTCTACCAGATAGGCCACCACCTCCGTATCTGTCATAAGGGTACATCTGTAACCGAACATCTCTAGATAGCGCCGATTGATACCGTAGCTGGAGATCTCCCCGTTGTGGACCACAGCCCAGTCCAAAAGGGTGAAAGGATGAGCCCCTCCCCACCATCCCGGGGTGTTGGTGGGGAAACGGGTGTGGGCAATCCACTGATGGGCAGAGTACTCGTCTATCCTGAAAAACTCGGCTATCTCCGCAGGTCCCCCCACCCCCTTAAAGGCCCCCATGTTCTTACCCGAGGAGAAGACAAAGGCCCCGTCAATCTTCTCGTTGATCTCCATAACCGTCTCCATGACGAAGTCATCAGGAACCATGGTCTCGCCATGGACACTGAGAGGCTTCACAAAGTAGCGAAAGAGAATGGGTCTGTCCTTTATGGCCGGGGTCCTCCGGGTAGGAATATCCTCGAAGTGCTCCACATGGAACTTGTTCCTGATATACTCTTCCGTCTCCTCCTTGGAGAACTCGTGGTCGTACATGACATGAAGGGCATAACAGTCAGGAAACTGGGGATATATGCCGTAACCAGCAAAACCCGCCCCTAGCTGGTTACCCCTCTCCTCCTGGTGGACGATGCTCTTGATGATCTCCTCGCCAGGAATGAGCTGCCTCTTCCGGCTAATGATCCCCGAAAGTCCACAGCCCGAGATTTTCCGGTACCAGCTCATATCGTGCAAACCTCCGATTCAAAGGCGCAGACCTCTTCTATCCTGCTAGGCATGGCCGTGAAATGTTTTCGATAGCTCCTGGGGAAGAGGGCCCAGCCCATCCTCCTGAAGTCCCTCATAGACTCAAAGCTCCAGGGTTCCAGGCCGTAAGCGGCAAGTCGGCAGGCCTCGGGCATGCTTACCTCCTCTACCAGGGCGTCCTTGAAGAGGGAGATGTCCATACGGGACCAGATGAGACCCGAATAGACCCCAGCTCGACTGGTGTCATTGAGGAGTAGAAAACCCATGAGCCTGTTATTGCCCACCACCACTTTCCGGTAGACGCCCCTCTCCTTATCTTCAAAGACCATGACTTCAAAAGACTCCTCCTCCACACCGGGCTCTACCGTGGAAAGCCCAGCAGAAGCCACCTTGAAGCCCAAGAAACCCACAGAGTTTATGGGAAACCCTCCCACATAGCGTTTTCTGCCTCCCGCCATGTTGGCCCCGGCTATGAGACCCTGGCGATATGCCAAGGGCCACAGCTGGATAGGCCTTTTGGCACCCAGGATGAGATCGTAGGCCTCCACCACGTCACCGGCAGCAAAGACGTTCTCCAGACTAGTTTCCATGCGGTCATCCACCAACACCCCTTTGTTTATGTCCACCCCGGAGCCACTCAGGGGCGCCACATTGGGTCTCACCCCCACAGCCACTATGACACCCTGGCAGGGTATGAAGGTTCCACTTCTGAGGGTGACTCCTTTCACGTCACCCTGAGCATTCCTTTCCACAGCCACCACCGAATCGCCCAAAACATACTCCACCCCTGCCTTCTCCAAGGTCTCCCGGGCCCATGCACTGGAGGCCTCATCCAAAACAATGGGAAGGATCTTGTCCAGGAGCTCCACAATAGTGACTTTCACACCCCTGGCATGTAGAGCCTCGGCCGTCTTAATGCCGATCATGCCCGCTCCCACCACCACCACTTCTCTCCAATCCTTCAGCTGGGCTTCCACGGCCTCCATGTGATCCATGCTGGTGAAGGGATAGACCCCAGGACCTTCTACCCTTTCGATGGGAGGAATGAAGGGAGTGGCACCTATAGCCAAAAGAAGCCGGTCGAACTCCAGTTTCTCTCCCCCTGTAAGGACCACACGACCCTTTTCAGGCTCCAAACCTTCCAAGGCCCTGTTGTAGAGAACCCTGACCCCTTGGGCCTTGTAGAATCCTTCCTGGCGATAGGGTAAACGCTCAGCTGGTACCTGGCCTGCCAGATGATAGGTGATGAGGGGACGACAGTAGGCCGTTCTGGCCTCGGGTGAGATGACAACAATTTCGCCCTTGTCATCCCGTTTTCTGATAGCTTCTATGGCCGCCACCGTGGCCACCGAGTTCCCTGCAATCACATACCTCATGCCATCATCCCTCGATGATCTCCTCTTCCTCCACCTTCTCTAAACCGGGTCCTAAAGCGGTGTCGAAAATTAAGGCCCGGTTAGGACAGGCGGCCACGCAGGCCGGCACTTCCCTGTCCGGGCATAGGTCACATTTGGCCGCTTTCACCACCCCGTCCCTCTTCCTGGGCTTTATAGCTCCCCAAGGACAGGATACAACGCACATGCCACAGGCCACGCATACCTCTTCATAGACCACCACCCGACCGTCGCCCTCCACCCTGAGGGCCCCGGATATGCAGGCCTCCACACAGTAAGGCTCATCGCAATGGCGGCACGACAAGGAAAAAGAGACAGGCCCTATCATCTCCACCACGGTATGGGAGAAAGGTTCCCAGCCTTCCTCTAGAAAGGCTGAAATAGGGTCCTTGGTCTTTGAATGCTCCACGGCACAGGCCACCTCACATAGCCTGCAGCCCATGCAGTTCTCTTCTATGGGATAAATTCGTCTCTTGATCTGCCTCACCTATCACGCCCCCGCCGGTAGAACGCCCAAGATTTCCATCTCCTCTCTAGAAAGGCCCACGGCCCTAAGTCTCAAGCGGTTCCCCCTGAGACTCTCGATGGCGTTGATGCCCATCAACCCCAGCATTTCCTTCATCTCGTGGGCCCATGCCTTCAAAAGGTTGGTGAGCCTCTCGGCAGCGATCTCAGGGTTGAGTCTCTTAGCGATGTAGGGGTCATTGGTGGTAATCCCCCAGGCGCACTTGCCGGTGTAACATTTATGGCAAAGGGTGCAACCCACTGCCAAAAGGGCTGCCGTACCGATGTAGACGGCATCAGCCCCCAGTGCCACAGCCTTGATAACGTCCCCGCTGTTCCTGATGCCACCGGCTGCAATGATGGAAACCCAGTTTCTGATTCCCTCGTCCCTGAGCCTCTGATCCACGGCGGCCAGGGCCATCTCAATGGGAATACCTACGTTATCCCTCACAATGGCGGGGGACGCCCCCGTCCCGCCCCTGAAACCGTCCAAGACAATGATGTCTGCACCTGCCCGGGCAATACCACTGGCGATAGCAGCCACGTTGTGGACTGCAGCGATCTTGACGCTCACGGGTTTCTCGTAGTTGGTGGCCTCCTTCAAGGCGTAGATGAGTTGTCGCAGGTCCTCTATGGAATAGATGTCATGGTGAGGTGCCGGAGACAAAGCGTCGCTCCCCACAGGTATCATCCTGGTCTTGGAGATCTCCTCGTCCACCTTTCCACCGGGGAGGTGGCCACCAATACCAGGCTTGGCCCCCTGACCGATCTTGATCTCCATGGCCGCCGAGACCTGGAGATATTCCGCATGGACACCGAAACGACCAGAGGCCACCTGAACTATGGTGTGATCACCATAGGGGTAAAGCTCACGATGAAGTCCACCCTCCCCCGTATTCCAATAAGTACCCATGGCCTTGGCAGCGGCCGCCTCGGCCCTGTGCATGTTGAGGTTCAGGGCTCCATATGACATGGGAGCAAAGATGACGGGCACCTCTGCCACCAAATTGGGGACAATTTGGGTCTTTAACTCGGGTTCTCCATCTTCGTTGTACCGTATCTCCACCCTGTCGGGCTTGCGCCCCAGATAGGTACGGAGCTCCATAGGCTCCCTCAAGGGATCTATGGACGGGTTGGTCACCTGGCAGGCATCTAAAAGGATGTGGTCCCAGTACACGGGATAAGGCCTGTCATTGCCTCCCCCCGTGAGGATGACTCCACCCTGCTCAGCCTGCTTGTAGAGGTCCTTCAAGTCCCTGGGAGTCCAGTAGGCGTTATCCTTGAACTCCCCTTGGTAGCGCCGGATCTTTATGGCCCCCGTGGGACAGATGGCCTCGCAGCGCCGGCATCCCACGCAATTGGTGTCCTTAGAAACCACCCGCGCCCTATAGGGCAGATAATAGGTGGCATCAAAGGTGCACTGCTGGACACAGGCCTTACAGACAATGCATTTGTCATAGTCCCTTTCAACTTCAAAGTTAGGAAAAACAAAAACAGAATCGTAAAGCATCTCTACCTCCACGAAGGGGCAAAGGCCCACGGCAAAAAGCAACGGTGCTTAATATTAGAAAGCCCCCCCTTCTGTCAAGGAAAGGCTCTCCAGGCTTTCCCCCTTTCCAGGGGCACCCCCAAGGGGGAAGCAAGGAGTATGGACAGAAGGCCTGCCAGGAAAACCCCACCCTTTTAAGAGACTAAGAGACCTTTTGTCGCAAAAAAGGACCATGGAAGACTACAAAGAATCTCCTAATTTAGAAGATAGACAGGGTCTCACCTGTCCCCACCCCCATAGACAGAGAGCTTTCTCCTGATAGTATTCCTGTGAACTCCCAGAATCCTGGAAGCCATGATCTGGTTTCCCTGGGTTCGGCTAAGGACCTCCTCAAGCAAGACCTTCTCCACCTGGTCCACTATCTTGCCATAAATGTCTCTCTCACCCTCTTTTAGCATGCGTTTAACCTCCTCCCGGAGGTAGGATATAAAAGCAGGTTGTTCCCGATTCTCCCTAATAACAAGGGGAAGAAGATCCACAGAAATGGGTTGTCCCCTGGCCAGGGGAACCAGCCTTTCTATCACATCCTTCAGCTCCTTCACATTCCCAGGCCAGCGATACTTCATAAGGGTATCCACAGCATGGGTGGTGAATCCCCTCACCCTTCCCTTCCCGATAGCCCTCTTCAAAAAGTACTCGGCCAACGCAGGCACGTCCTCGGGCCTCTCCCTGAGGGGTGGAATCTCCACGGTGAAAGTCTGAAGCCTCAGGAAGAGGTCTTCGTTGAACCCACCCTCCACCACCATCCGGGGCAGATCCCTGCTGGTGGTGGCAATAATCCTGGCATCCAGGGGAGTAAAGCTGTCTCCCGGCACTAAGTATTCGCCGTTTTCCAAAGCAGAAAGGAGCTTCTCCTGAATCTCAGGCACCAACTGTTCCACCTGTTGAATAACCAGGGTTCCCCCTTTAGCCTTCTCCAACTTTCCCCCTTTACCGAAAAGCTCCGTTTCCACTCGGGTCGATGGAAGCCTGGAAGGGGCAAAAATGACCAGGGGACCATTCTTTCTAGTACTATGGGCATGAATGTAACGGGCGGCCGCCGTCTTACCCACCCCCTCCTCACCGGTGATAAGGACCGAGAGGTCGGCCGCCGCCAATCGGCCCATCCGCTTAAGGACCTCTTCCATCACGGGAGACCTGGAAACGAACTCCTCGCTGCCCTCCTCTTCCTCCTCTCCTTCCCGGGATACCAGGGCCTCGGCCTCCTTCACCAAAGACCGGAGCTTCACCAGGTCGAAAGGCTTGGGCAAGTAGTCCATGGCCCCCCTCTTCATAGCCTCTATCACCGTTTCGGGCCCACCCCTCCCCGTCATGAGGACCACCAAGGGAGGGGACTCTCCCTGGAGGAGTTCCTCCAGAAAGATCAGCCCCGAACCATCGGGGAGATAGATGTCCAGGAAGACCAGTTGCACCTCCCCCAGGAGAGGCCGGGCCTCCCCCAAAGTGGAAGCCTCCAGCACCCTATGACGCCGGCCCAGGGCCTTCTGAATTATCCACTGGACGCTAGGATCGTCGTCTATAACGAGAATCTCCATAACCCTACCTCGTTGTCATGGGTAACAGCACCTCAAAGACAGTCCAGGGGTCTTCCCTTTTATAAAGCAGGTGACCCTGATGGTATTTCACTATCTTATAAGCAATGGAAAGACCTAACCCTGTGCCTTTCACCTTGGAAGTGTTAAAAGGGGAAAAGAGTTGCTCTTCCACTTGAGGAAGGATCCCTGGCCCTGTATCCTCCACCTTAACGGAAAGGGTTTCCACCCCCGGGATAAGTTTCTTATCCCACGCCAGGGCCGTCTTCACCCTCAGGGTTCCACCCTGGGGCATGGCCTCCAAAGCGTTCTTCACAAGATTGGAGAAGACCTGGTAGAGCCTGAAAGGATCCGCCAGGATGAGAGGGAGGCTGGGGTCGTACAGGCGTTCTACCTCCACCTCCTGCACCTGGGCCTGATGCTTAAAGGTACTGAGCACTTCCTCCAACACCCTGTGGATATTGGTCTCCACCCGCTCCAGCACCAGAGGTCGAGAGAAATCCAGGGCATCCTCCACCAACTGTTGGAGCCTGAGAACCTCCCTCTTTATGAAGCGGGCATACTCCACCGGATCCCCTTCCCCCTCCTCCAAGAGTTGAACGGCCCCTTTAAGCCCTGTGAGGGGCCCTTTCAACTGGTGGAAGGCCCTACTCAAGACCTCCTCTACCAGAGATACGGTGAGGGCTTTTTTCTCTTTCTCCTCCAACATCTTAAGGCGGGTCACGTCTCTAAAGAGAAGGCCTGCACCCTTGTTTCCTCCCCCTTCCACAAGAAAGATGCTCGTTACCAAGTGCCTCTCTTCTCCACTGCCTTGAAGGGCCAAGGGGTATCCCCTTATAGATCTCCCCTCCTCCAGAACCCGGGACACGGCCTCCAAAAGCCCATGGTCCTTCACCACCTCTTCCAGGGTCCTCCCTTCCACCTGCCCCATGGAAACGAAAACCTCCCGGGCCGGGGGGTTACCGTAGATCACTACCCCATCCTCACCTACAAAAAGGTAAGGCTCACCCAGACTCTCCAGCAGCTCCCTAAACTCTAACCCTTCTCCCATATCTCCTCAAAATGGCATGAAATCCACAGCCCTGCAAGGGCAGTCAACCCCGGAAAAACATGATCAACCCCAAGATTATTAGAAGGAGGGCGGCTCCTTTACTAACCAGAGCCAGAGGAAACCAAGAAGCCAGCCTTTCTCCCACCACCACCCCCAAAAGGGTAGTACAAACCAGAGCCAAGGAAGCCCCCAGGAATACGGCTAGGGCAGATCTCCCCGAAGAGGCAAAACCCAAAACGGCCAACTGGGTCTTATCCCCCAACTCTGCCAAAAAAACGGCCCAGAATACGGTGATCAGGGTCTTCCACTCCATACCTTCCCCCAGAAAAGGTCTCCCCAGCCATGTACTACAGGAAAAGAAGCAAATCTATAGTCTATCTGCTCTCTTTGCCTCCCAAAGAAACTGTGCTAAAAAGAAAAAACATGGAGAAGATCACAAAAGAGTTTATAGAAAGGGCATTAAAGGGGTACAATCCCCAAGAAAGAGAAGATTCTGACCGTATCCCCTCGGCTGTTTTGGTCCCACTCCTGGAGCAAAAGGGGAGACTCCACCTCCTCTTCATGAGAAAGGCGGAAGACGGATCCCTACATGGAGGCCAGGTGTCCTTCCCTGGAGGGGCTTACGAGGAAAAAGACGGAGACATTCTCACCACCGCCTTGAGAGAAACCCAGGAAGAGTTGGGGATTGCCCCTTCCCTGTGGGACATTCTGGGGAGACTGGACCCTGTAGAGACCAAAGGATCATCCTACGTCATCCACCCTTTCGTAGCCTATTTAGAAAGGAAAACCCCCTTCCGTCCCAATCCCCAGGAGGTGGCCTCCATATTCACCGTGCCTTTGAACTATATCCTGGAGTGCCACCCCTTTAAGACCCAGGAACTACAGTGGAGGAGGAAAAACTACACCACCTTCATCATCACATACCGGGGAGAAACCATCTGGGGAGCCACTGCCCGAATTCTAGACCGGTTTTGCAACATTATTAAGGAGACATCCTCCTCTGGCGCAAAACCTCGTAAAGCAAAACCGCGGTAGCCGCCGACACATTAAGGGAACCCACTCTCCCTTCCATGGGAATCTTCACCAAAAAGTCGCAGCCCTCCTTCACCAGTTTAGAGATACCCCGTTCTTCATTCCCCACCACCAGGACCAGGGGTAGGGTCAGGTCCACCCTCCACGGCTCAACACCTTCCCCCAGATGGGTCCCCACCACCCACAATCCCCGGTCCTTCATCTCTGCCAGGGCTCTGGAGAGATTGGTCACCCTGTCTATAGCTAGATGGAAGATGGCCCCAGCCGAGGCCCTGGCCACAGCCGGAGTAATAGAAGCAGCCCTCCTCTTGGGCACCACCACACAGTGGACCCCAAAGGCCTCAGCAGACCTCACTATGGCCCCAACGTTACCTACATCCTCCACCCCATCCAAAGCCAGAAGAAAGGGCACCCATCCCTCCCTTCCCACCTTCTCCATCACCTCTTGCCAAGGTACATACTTCATGGGTGAGAGGAGCAACACCACTCCCTGATGATGGGGAGAGTAGTGATCCAGGACCTTCCTGGGCACCTCCGCCACTTTGGCACCCTTCTCTCTGGCCAGGGAGATCACCCTCTCTACCCTACGCCCGGCCCCTTTGAAGACGTACAGGGTCCGGACAGGAACGTCCGACGATAGAGTCTCCTCAACCGCCCTGAGTCCCCACACGACCATGTCCTCAGCCACGGCGCCTCCTCTCGGCCAAGAGCCCCCTCCTCACCTCTTCCATAAACCCGATGACAAGGGTGGTGCGGTAATCAGGGTAGGTCCACTCCAGGGGCCTGAAGGCCCCATTACGAAAGATAAGGGTCACTTCAGCGTGAATGCCTTGGCCCAGGTAAATCCTGTGGGAGTAGTCCTTAGTGGTGGCCAGAACCAACTGGGCGTCAGTGACATATCCTGGATCCAGGTTCACCACTCGATGCAGCCTTCCCTCCCTGTAACTCCCCAGTTCCTCCTCCAGGGTGTTGGTGAAGAGCTTGGCCTCCACCAATTCCTCCCTAGGGAAGGGTCTCCCAAAGGCCCAGAAGAACTTGATAAGCTCCCGGCCCATTTCAGGTTCGTAATACCTGGAGTGGGTGAAAGGGTAAGGAGGGCTCTCCAAAATCACAAGACCAAACCTCTCCTCCATCCGGGACCTTACCACCCCCCAAGGTCCCTGGGGAGTACCCATAAGGGCACAGATAAACCGGGCCGGTTTGGGCTTCCTAACCCTTCCCACCGCTCCTCACATCGAAGCGAATGCGGGCAAAGCGCTTCTTCCCGTACTTCAAAACGTGTTCCTTGTCGTCGCAGGGTATCTCCGCGTCCTTGTCGGTGATGCGCTCCCCATCCCAGCGGACGCCTCCCTGCTGAATGGTCCTTATGGCCTCACTGGTGGACCGGGCAAAACGAGTGGATGTGAGGATCCTAGGCAACCATATGGTCCCTTTGTCAGTGACAATGGTGAACTCGGGCATCTCGGAAGGGAGTTGGCGCTCCTTAAAGACCCTCTCAAACTCTTCTTCGGCCTTCCGGGATGCTTCTTCGCCATGAAAACGGGCCACGATCTCTCTGGCCAGATCCATCTTGGCCCGTTTGGGATGGAGCTCTCCCCTAGCCACCATCTCCTCCTTGGCCCTTATCTCAGATGGAGAAAGATCCGACAGAAGTTCATAGTACCTCCACATGAGTTCGTCGGAAATGGACATGAGCTTACCGAACATCTCCCGGGGTGGCTCGGTGATTCCCACATAGTTGCCCAAAGACTTGGACATCTTGTGCACCCCGTCCAGGCCCTCCAAAATGGGAAGCATCATGATCACTTCGGGCTCCTGGCCATACTCCCTCTGGATGTCCCGGGCCACCAGGAGGTTGAAACGCTGGTCAGTGCCCCCCAATTCCACGTCGGCCTCCAGGGCCACGGAATCGTATCCCTGAAGGAGAGGATATAAAAACTCATGGATGTGGATAGGAACCCCTTCCTTAAAGCGCTTCTTGAAATCGTCCCTCTCCAACATCCTGGCCACAGTGTACTTGGCCGCCAAACGTACCAAACCCTCGGCACCCAAAGGAGAGAGCCACTGGCTATTGAAAGCCACAACGGTCTTATCGGGATCCAAAATCTTAAAGACCTGCTCCTGATAGGTCCTGGCGTTCTCTTCAATTTCCCGGGGAGTGAGGGCCTTTCTAGTCTCAGAACGTCCTGTGGGATCTCCTATCATACCCGTGAAATCACCGATGAGAAAGATGACCTGGTGGCCCAGGTCCTGGAACTGTTTAAGCTTCTGAATGAGGACGGTATGCCCCAGATGAAGATCGGGGGCCGTAGGGTCAAAGCCCGCCTTCACCTTCAAAGGCCTGCCCTCTCTACGGCTCTTCTCCAGCTTCTTGAGGAGCTCCTCTTCAGAGACCATCTCCTCCACGCCTTTTTTCAAGAGCTCCAGCTCCTCCTTAATATCCACAACACACCTCCATGAAAGGGTAACCCAAGGTCACGAGACCCATGGGGATACAAACGCTAATGGTGTATAGAATGAGCCATCCACCTTTTCAAGGCAATTCCTGGGCTTGACCCCTCCCCCTTTTTGACAGAGACTATCTTCATGAGAGAAGAGGGATGGGTGAAAGTTTATGTGGCCCAAGGCTTGACAGAGGCTTACATCATTAGGGGTCTCCTGGAGTCCAACGGCATCCCCACAACCCTGGACTACGAAGCAGTGGGTCCCCTTCTAGGACTCACTCTGAATGGCCTGGGGGAAGTGAGGGTACTGGTTCCCCACCACTGGAAAGAGAAGGCTCAGGCCCTTATTCAAGAAGACAGAGACCTAGAAACCAACTCCGAAAAACTCTGAAAAGGTACCAGCTTCCCTCCCCTCACTACAGTGAAATAGATGGAAGAGAGGGCCTGGTGATCATGGTCTGAAAGGTTAAACCTCAATCCTCCCACGTCCATCTCGTTCGCAGCCTCCAGGCTCCTCACCAGGGACTCCCGCCCCACCTCCTCCATATCCTTCAAGGCTTCCACCAGGAGAACCGCCCCCAAAAAACCCTCCAGACAAACATGGGTAGGGTCCCCCTCACCCAAGCCCCTCCTAAATTCTTGCACTATGGGAAAGGAGGAGTGGGGAGAGGGTACCACCTGGACAACAACGGTTCCTTCCCCTGCCTCTCCCGCTCCCCGGGCAAAGGCCTCCCCACCCACGTAAGAGACGGCAAGCAACATCGGGTTCCAACCCCTCTCCTTCACCTTCCTGGCAAACAGGGCACAGGGTTCCCATGTACCCGCCATAATTACAACCTGGGGATGTTCTTCCAGAAGGGCCTGACAAGCCTCTTCCACCATGAGAGAGTTCCTTTTGTAGCTCCCTTTACCCCTGATCTCCAGTTTATAACGGAGAAGAGTGCTCTCGGCAGCCCCCAGCACCTCCCAGCCATAAGTATCATCCTGATAAAATATGCCCACCTCCCTCACCCCCACCTCCTCAATCAAGCCCCGGATCATGGCTTCCACCTCATGATGGTAACTGGGCCTCAGGTTGAATATCCACCTCTTGGTAGGCCAACGGAGGAAGAGGGCGCCCGAGAGGGGAAACAAGAAGGGTATCCCACTCCTCTCTGCCAATGGAGCCACTACAGCAGAGGTGGGTGTGCCTACGTAACCCACGAGGGCAAAGACATCTTCGTCTTTCAACAACGCCTCCGTATTCAAAGCACAAAGGTCGGGCTCGTACCTGTCATCCAGGGTAACCAACTCTATCCGTTCCCCGTATCTCTCCTCTCCCCAACGGAAACCCAGCTCCAAACCCTTTCTATACTCCCGCCCCAGGAAAGCGGCAGACCCCGTAAGGGGACAGGACTGTCCCAACTTCAAAGTCCCCTTCTGAAGTTCCTTCCTCATCCTCTCTTTTTTGAGGGCCTTTTCCATGTACATCCGCTTATCAGCCAGCCTGATTAGGGTATATAAGTCCCTGCCTTCGTCGGGGAACTGGGCAATCCCAAAGGAAAAGGTGACAGATGGCACCCCTTCCACCAACTCAGTGCCTTCCACCGTTCTCCTTATACGCTTCATGACGCGGTCCGCCTCTTCCCTGTCCACCCGGGGTAGCAAGATCACAAACTCGTCACCTCCATACCTCCCCATGAGATCCGAAGCCCTGAGATTCTCTTCCATCACGGAGACAAGCCTTTGGAGCACCTTGTTCCCCACGTCATGGCCAAAACGGTCGTTCACCTCTTTGAAACCGTCCAAGTCCAAAAGGACCACCGCCACCCGCTGGGCATGGGGCACCACAGAGGAGAAGAACTCCTTAATGCTGGAAAAGGTGTAGGTCCCCGTCAAATCGTCCCTCAGAACCTTACCCTCACTGTGGAAAAGAAGCCCCATGAGACTGGCCAGAAAACCCTCCAGGGTCTCCAGGATTTGCTTCTCCTTGGCAGTGACCTCCCCTCCCCTCACCCTCAAATAGTAGGTGTACCCACCCCACCGAACCTCCAGGCTTTCCCCTTCTTCCCCATGGGAAAACTCCATGGTCTCATCACCTGTATCAACAGTGACCAACACCCTCCCGTGTTCGTCCAGCAGGGAGACCCCTCGCCATCCCAGATAGAAGGCCAGTCTCCTCAGAATAGCCCGGATAAAGTCCATGACACTGGCATGGGACAGACCCACAGCAAGGGAAGAGAGATCCTTCAGAATCTCCATAGATAGGAGCATGTAAGTGACCTCCGAGCTAACCTCCTCCAGTTTTTTAGGGTACGGGCTCTCCATGTACTCACGAAGCATAGTCCAATATTTGTCGAAATCTCCCAAAAGGAGGTCTACCAAGCGAGGATCCCACTGCCTCTCCCTACCAGCCAGCAGCTCCTTTCTCACCCTCTCCTGAGACAGCGCCTCTCCGTAGGGAAGGGAAATGACCATGGCATGAAACGACTCTGCCAGATGGATGATCCGGGAAGCCAGGGGGATCTCCTCACCCTTGAGGCCAGATGGATACCCCCTGCCGTCCCACCTCTCGTGGTGATGGAGTATCCAGGGCACCGCCTCCTTCAAAGGTTCTACCAGGGATATCAAGGCTGCCCCCAGCTGGGAATGGAGAGAAACCACCAGCCTTTCCCTCTTGTCCAAAGGAAGGGGTTTCACCAGAGTGACATCTGGGACCCCCACTTTACCCACATCGTGAAGGAGGGCCACCCAGTAAAGGTTTTTCCTCTTATTGCACTCCATACCCGCCTTGGCAGCCAGGTCTTTAGAGATCCTAGCCACAGCCAGAGAGTGCCCCTTGAAGCCCGGCTCCTTTGTCTCCACCGCCAGGGCAAAGGCATGATAGCCATCCTCCACCAGCTTGTTTATCTCCAGGAACCCAGAAAGGCACTTTCCCAAGTCTCTGAAAATACTGAATTCCCCCGGAGTAAATGCCCCTCTTCCACTGCCCCTGGCAACAGACAGAACACCGTAAAGCCTGTTCTCGACAATAAGGGGAGAAGAGACCAAACTGGCAGCCCAATGTTTGCATAGAGGATGGACCCTAGGATCTTTCCGGCAGTCCTCAACCCACAGAGCCTCCCTTTCTTCCGCCACCCTCCCCGTTATCCCCTCACCAAGGGCTATCCGAGAGGGAAGGGTCTCCAAAGGCCTACCTTCCACTACCACCGGAACCAGCGCCTTCTCACCTTCCTTCCATAAAAAGAGGGCAGCAAAGTCCGCTTCCAGAAAGTCTTTAAACAGAGAAACCGCCCTGGCCAGGGAAACTTCCAAATCCTCCCCCGAAAAGAGAGAACAGAAAGCTTCTAACAATAGAGCAATACCTCTCTGGTTATCCTCCGAATTCCCCAAGACCACCTCCAGATAATATCGCAACTTTTAATGTCTTAGGTCCTAAGAATCAATAGATTTTCCACCTTTAAAAAGGGCCGAACCATCCGTTTCTTCCTGCCCCACCTGCGGAAATATGTCTAGCTTGTTATTTCCCCGGACCCTGGGTTATAAAAAACCTATGAAGACCCTCAAGGCATCGCCTCTGGTACTCTTGCCTCTCACCATAATCGTGGTGGTGGCCATCATCCTCTCCCTGCTCTATGCCATGAAAGGGCAGAAGTTCCAGATGATCATAACCCTGGCCCTGGCCTTACCCCTCTTTGTCATCCTGGTGGGTTGGTGGAGACGTCGCCTTTCCTGGGACAAGGATCTTCTCAAATACAGCGGGCTTTTAGGTACAAAAGAAATGCCTTGGAAAGAGATAAGGGAAGTGCGCCTCTTCAGGGCAGGTCTCAAAAAGGTGCTCTACATAGGTTCCAAAGAAAAAGTGATCATCGTTCCCCTCATCTTCTCCCATCAGGAAGATCTGGCCCAGGCTTTCCAAGAACGCCTCTCCCTGGAGGAGCTTCCCCGCCCCAGCTCCATGAAACTCTCTTTCTCCGAGACCATCCTTCTATGGACTGGAGCCCTACTTTTGGTTATCATCCTAGCCACCAAACTCCGTGGTTAGGAGGACCCTTGAAAGACAGCATTCTCATCTTAGACTTCGGTTCCCAGTATACCCAGCTCATAGCTCGAAGGATAAGGGAGCTGAAGGTTTACTCTGAGATCAGGCCTTACTACATCACCCCCCAAGAGGTGAGGGCCTTCCAACCCAAAGGTATCATCCTTTCGGGAGGGCCCTCCAGCGTTCACCAAAAGGACGCACCCCTATGCGATGGCAGGATCCTGGAACTGGGCATCCCCGTTCTGGGCATCTGCTACGGTATGCAGCTCATGACCCACCTGCTAAAGGGAAAGGTGGAAAAGGCTGCAAAGAGGGAGTACGGCAGGGCTTACCTAGAGATCCTGGACCATCGAGACCTCTTCAAAGGACTGCCCCAACGTATAGAGGTGTGGATGAGTCATGGAGACAGGATCCTGGAACTGCCCCCGGGCTTCCAGGCCCTGGCCAGGACGGAAAACTCCCCCTTAGCCGCCATGGCCAACAGGGAGAAGAAACTCTACGGACTTCAGTTCCATCCCGAGGTGGTCCACACCCCCAAGGGTAAAGAGATCCTTGCCAATTTCGCCCTCCACGTCTGTGGATGTTCTCCCACCTGGACCATGGAGTCTTTCCTGGAAAAGAGCATGAGGGAAATCCGAGAAAAGGTGGGCAGCGAAAGGGTGATATGTGCCCTGTCGGGAGGAGTAGACTCCAGCGTGGTAGCCCTCCTGGTCCACAGGGCCATAGGAAACCAGCTCACCTGTATCTTTGTAGACAACGGCCTCCTAAGAGCCAAAGAAGCCGAAAGGGTTATGGAGACCTTTGCCCGCCACTTCCACATGGATGTCCGCTTCGTAGATGCATCGGAGAGATTCTTAGATAAACTGAAAGGAATAATGGATCCCGAAGCCAAGAGAAAAATCATCGGAGAAGAGTTCATCAGGGTCTTTGAAGAAGAGGCCAGCAAGCTGGGAGAAGCCAAATTCCTTGCCCAGGGCACCCTATATCCCGACGTAATTGAAAGCGTATCTGTAAGGGGACCATCGGCCACCATCAAAAGTCATCACAACGTGGGAGGATTGCCAGAGGAACTCTCCTTCCAATTGCTGGAACCCCTCAGAGAGCTCTTCAAGGACGAGGTGAGGGAACTAGGGAAGCTGTTGGACCTTCCCCAGGAAATAGTAGGCCGCCAGCCTTTTCCAGGTCCGGGACTGGCGGTGAGAATCATTGGAGAAGTGACCAAAGAAAGGCTGCGAATCGTGAAGGAGGCCGACGCCATCGTGGAAGAGGAGATAAAGAGGGAAGGCCTGTACTACAAGATCTGGCAGTCCTTCGCAGTGCTCTTACCCATAAAGACTGTAGGGGTTATGGGAGACGAGCGCACCTACGAATGCGTTGTGGCCATAAGAGCTGTAGAGAGCCTAGACGGTATGACCGCCGACTGGGTGAGACTGCCCTATAACCTCATGGAGCGACTCTCCAACCGGATCATAAACGAAGTTAAGGGAGTTAACAGGGTGGTCTATGATATCAGTTCCAAGCCTCCCAGCACCATAGAGTGGGAGTAAAAACCCTCACTAAATCTGATTCTCCCCAGGAACCACGAGACCAGAGAGAATGGCATACCGAACCATGGAAGCCGTGTTTTTTAAAGCCAACTTTCTCATAATGTTGGCCCTATGGGTATTGGCCGTCCTGACACTTATGTTGAGGATACCCGCAATCTCTTTGCCCGTGTAACCCATGGCAATTAGCTTTAGCACCTCCTTCTCCCTGGGAGAGAGGTAACCTCCCCTGCGACGCCGTTTTCCCCCCTTGGCAAGGAGCTCTTCTCCCTGGGCCACCTTGGAAAGAGTCTCCAAGAGAGAGGAGATATCCTCATCTTTCACCACATAGGCAGATGCACCAGCATCCCTGGCCTGTTCGTGGAACTCTTTCTTCCCATACATGGTGAGCATCACCACCCTGCTCTCGGGAAGAAACTCTTTGATTAGGCTGCACACCTGGAAACCATCCAGGTCGGGCAAGGCCACGTCCACCAACACCAGATCAGGTTTTGTCTCCCTCACCTTCTGCACAGCCTCCTCCCCCTTGGCCGCCTCACCCACTACCTGGAAACGACCACCCCCTTCATCAGCCAGGATCCGCTTAAGCCCCTCTCTGAAGAGGGAGTGATCGTCCACTATGAAAACCTTCACACTATCCATACTCCCTCCCGGTTTAATCTTCGTTATTTTTCGCTACTCATATCTGCCTTATCTACAACACAATTTCGCTAAAAAAACAACCCTAAATTATAGACCCTCCCCTTTCACAGGACTTCCCCCAAGATTCCCTTCCTGGTAAAGGCATCATATTCAGAATCCTGGATTTTTCCCTTCAAACGAGTGAAAGGGCGGGGCATTCCTCCCTTGCCCATGGCTGATAGCTGATGGCTCATGGCTGATAGCAACTATGAGCTATGAACCATGAACTACGAGCTATGAGCTATCATCTCTGCGGTCGGAACGCCTCGCCCTGACCCATAAAAGTAAAAGTGGGGGAAGTGCTGGCCCCTTTCACCCTTGAGCCTCCCCTCAAAAAAGGCTAAACTCGCTTCCATGGGGCTGATCAAAGTCACAATAGACCGCCAAATCCTCAGAAACAACTTTAGGGAGATAAAGAGCCTCCTCCCATCATCAGCCTCTATAGGGGCAGTAGTAAAGTCCCAGGCCTACGGCCACGGCATGGTGGAATGTGCCAAGGTCTTCGTGGAAGAAGGGACCCGCTTCCTCATGGTCTCCCTCATAGATGAAGGCATAACCCTTAGGGAGTCAGGCTTGAAGGAACCCGTGCTTCTCATGGGGGGAATCTGGCCCCAAGAAGCCCGAGATTGCATCCAATACGGTCTCACTCCCGTCATCAGCGGCCTCCACCCCCTTAAGGCCCTCTCCCAGGCTGCGGTCGAGTTGAATCTGGAAGCCCGGGTCCACATCAAGGTGGACACGGGAATGGGAAGGCTGGGAGTCCCCATGGAAGAATGGAAAAGCTTCTTAGAAGAAGCCCTCTCCTACCCCGGCGTCATAGTAGAAGGGCTCATGTCCCACTTTTCTGTGGCAGAGAGCCCGGAAGACACCGATGTAGCCTATACCCTGCAACAACTGGAGGCCTTTCGATCCATAGTGGATGAAGCCCGAAAAAGGCTCCCCCATCTGAAGTGGGTCCACCTGGCCAACTCGGCGGCAACCCTCCAGCTCCCCCAGTCCCATTGGAACCTGGTGAGACCTGGCCTGGGCCTCTACGGTGGCATCCAAGTCCCCCAAATCAATCTCCGAGAGGCCATGGAGGTTTCTAGTCGAATACTCCACATAAAACGGGTACCTAAAGGGAAATTCCTGAGCTACGGAAGGGCCTTTAGAACCAGCCGGGAAACCCTGGTAGCAGTGGTCCCCGTGGGTTACGCTCTAGGGTATCTCCGCTCCCTGTCCAACCGGGGAGAGATGTTGGTGAGGGGGGAAAGGACTCCTGTCATAGGCAAAGTGTGCATGGACCTTACCCTCCTGGATGTAACCCACATCCCCCAGGTGAAACTGGGAGACCCTGTTATCCTCATGGGAGGAAGGGGAGAAAAGCGGATCAGCGTTTTCCACCTTTCCCAATGGATGGAGACCATCCCATACGAGGTGTTCTGCCTCTTAGGAGGCTCCCATCCTGGAAATCGGGAATACATAAATTAGGCTAAGGTCAATGGAAAAACAAAAACCACACAAAAGACCTAACCTGTTCCACCTCTACCTTAAGCCTTTGCCTGCTTCTCCCTAGGCCCTGGGGTGGCTTTTTTTGTAGACCTTTTCCAGATGGGCTCGGGCTACATGGGTATATATCTGGGTAGTGGAGAGATCGGCGTGGCCCAGGAGTTCTTGAAGGCTGCGGAGATCCGCTCCCCTCTCCAAAATATGGGTGGCAAAGGAATGACGAAGGGTGTGAGGGGATATCCCCTTTGTGATCCCCACCCTTCTAGCGTAATCCTTGACCAACTGCCAAAACCTCTGACGGGTCATGGGTCCCCCTCTATTAGTGAGAAAGAGATGGGGCGATCCCTTCCTGTCCCACTTGCTCCTCACCGCCAGATACCTCTCCAACCACTTCAAGGCTTCCTCTCCCAAGGGCACCACCCTCTCTTTCCTGCCCTTGCCCTTCACCCTCAAAAATCCCCTTTCCAAATCGAGGTCCACCAGCCTTATGGACACCAGCTCCGACACCCTCACCCCTGTGGCATAGAGCACTTCCAACATGGCCTTGTCCCTCAACCCACGGAGAGACTGGAGAGGAGGAGCCTCCAGAAGCCTCTCCACTTCTTCCAGAGAGAGAACATGGGGTAGCCGTTTCCAAATCCTGGGGTTATCCAGCCCTTCAGTAGGATCAGCCTCCACGAGACCCATCTCCACCAAAAAGCCAAAAAAACCCCTCACCGCCGAAAGCCGCCGTCGGATGGTGGCTGGTGAGAGACCTCTGCCAGCCAGGTTCATAAGGTAACCCACAAGGACCCCTGATGTGACCCCTTCAAAGTCCAGGTCCAACACTCTTAGATAACCCTCCAGGTCTTCCACATCCCTCCTGTAACCGTCCAAGGTGTGACTCGAAAGACCCCTCTCAGCAGAGAGGAAAGAGAGATACCTGTCAATCACTCCTCCAGCCTTCATGATGGAAGGATAACACGCCCACTATTGCCTTTCCATCCCCACACCCTTTATCATCAGGACCATGAACCTGCTGAGGAGCATGACAGGGTACGGCCGGGGAAGTTACCAGGAGGAGGGGATCCTAGTGGAAGTAGAAGTGAGAAGCGTAAATCACCGCTTCCTGGAGGCCAACCTCCGTCTGCCCCGCTCCCTCATGGCCCTGGAGCCCAACATAAGAAGAAAACTGAAGGAGACGTGCCACAGGGGAAAGCTGGACATATACTTCTCCATCAATCCCCTGGAGGAGAGCCTGAAAACAGTGGAGGTAGACACCCACCTGGCCAAAACCATGTGGGAGGCCATGGAAAAGGTGGCCAGAGAATTGGGAAGGAAAGAAGAGCTCCACCTCTCCCTCCTCTTCTCCCGGCAAGAAATCTTCAACATCACCGAAAGGGAACAAGATCCCCAAATCCTGGGAAAAGCCGTGGAGATGGCCTTAGAAAGGGCCCTGGATCAGCTCATGATCCAAAGGCTACAGGAAGGAGAGAAACTCAGGGAAGACCTGAATGCCCGTTTGGACATCATGGGCAAGATCTTAGAGGAGATCAGGGAAAGGGCCTCCCATTTACCCCAGGTTTACAGGGAAAAGCTGCAGAAGCGTCTGGAAGGATTCCAAGTAGATGTCCCACCCGAAAGACTGGCCCAGGAGACGGCTCTGATAGCCGAGAGGACCGATGTGACCGAGGAGATCGTTAGATTGGACTGTCACCTTCACGCCTTCAGGAAAGCCATGGAAACGGGCTCTCCCTGCGGGAAGAAACTGGATTTCCTGGCCCAAGAAATCCTCCGAGAGGCCAACACCATTGCATCCAAAGGCCAAGACGCTCAAGTAGCCCACCTAGTGGTGAATCTGAAGGGCGAGATTGAAAAACTGCGAGAACAAGTCCAAAATATAGAATAATGAAGATCAAGAGAAAAGGTATCCTTTTTGTCATTTCAGCCCCATCGGGAGCTGGGAAAACCACCCTCTGCCGAGAGGCTATGAGTCGCCTGGATAACCTGGAATTCTCCATATCCTACACCACCCGCCTGCCCCGCTCCGGGGAAGAGGATGGCAGGGACTATCACTTCGTTGACGAGGATACCTTCCTAGAGATGGTGGAAAAGGGGGAAATGGCTGAATGGGCCCGGGTTTACAATCACCTCTACGGTACACCCAAGACCCCCATAATCAAGGCCATAGAGGATGGAAGAGACATGCTGCTGGACATAGATATTCAGGGAGCCTCCCAAATCAAGGCAGCCTTTCCAGAGGACTCGGTCACCATTTTCGTCTTCCCCCCCTCTATAGAAGCCCTCAAAGAACGACTTAGCAAGAGGGGCACCGAAGCCCCCCAGGTGATCAAGGAGCGGTGTGACAAGGCCGAAGAGGAGATGGCCATGTATCCCCTCTTCCGTTACTTCGTGGTGAATGACAAACTGGAAGAGGCCGTTGAAGACCTGATAGCCGTGATTAAAGCCGAACGCCACAGGGTAAAGAGGATTAAGGAGACCCAGTGGTGACAGACATACTGAACTTATACAGAAACCACCTGGTCCATGAAAAAGGATACTCCCACCACACTGTGAGAAACTACTTGAGGGAGTTGGAAGACCTAAAAGCATTCTTAAAGGAAAGAGGGCTCACCTTGGAAAAGGCTTCCCTTTGGGACCTGAGGGCATATCTCCTCCACTGTCAAAAAAGGGGGTTGGCCTCCACCAGTCTGGCGAGGAGGGTGGCCTCCATAAAGGGGCTTTACGCCTTCTTAATGGCCAAAGGGATCCTCAGAAAAAACCCGGCTCGACCCCTGCGCACCCCTAAGAAGGAGAGACCTCTACCCAGGACCTTGGCCATACCGGAGGCCCAGAGGCTTATGGAAAGGGGGTCTCCCAACTCCCGAGACAGGGCCATCCTGGAACTCTTGTACGCCACAGGCTTACGGGTATCTGAACTGGTTGGCCTGGATATCGAGGATATAGACCTGGCCAGGGGCCACATAAGAGTCCGAGGCAAGGGGAAGAAGGAGAGGATAGTAATCCTGGGATCCAAGGCCCGAGAAGCCTTAAAGGAATATCTGAAAGAGAGGAGCCTCTACTTAAAGCAGCCTTGCAAGGCCCTCTTCGTCACCCCCAGGGGAAGGATATCCGATTCCACGGTGAGGAGACTCATTAAGAGGGCTGCTTTTCTATCGGGCGTGGAAAAACCCATCACCCCCCACACCCTTCGCCACTCCTTCGCCACCCACCTCCTAGAAAGGGGTGCAGACCTGAGGGCAGTACAAGAGCTCCTGGGACACGCCAACCTCTCCACCACCCAGATCTATACCCACCTCACCCTGAGGAAACTGAAGGAGGTTTACAACAACGCCCATCCAAGAGCCAGGAGGAAAGAGTGATGACGGAATTGAAGGGTACCACCATCGTAGCCGTGAGAAAAGGGAACAAAGTGGCCGTAGCCGGGGACGGACAGGTGACTTTAGGCAATACAGTGATCAAAGCAAAGGCAAAAAAGGTGAGAAAGATCTTCCAGGACAAGGTCATAGTGGGGTTTGCTGGTGCCTCGGCTGATGCCCTCACCCTCCTGGTCCGCCTGGAAGAAAAGCTTCAGGGCTACAGTGGCAATCTGGCCAGAGCCGCCGTGGAACTGGCCAAGGACTGGAGGACGGACAGGGCCTTGAGACGTCTTGAAGCCTTCATCATAGCGGCAGACCAAGAGAACTCTTTCCTCATATCGGGCACGGGGGACGTGATAGAACCCGACGACGGAGTGATGGCCATCGGCTCGGGGGGACCCTATGCCCTGGCGGCCGCCCGGGCCCTCATCACCCACACCCAGCTGTCCCCCAGGGAGATCGCCCTGGAGGCCTTACGCATAGCCTCCAGCATCTGCATATACACCAATCGAGAAGTGATCGTGGAGGAACTGTGATGGTGGAATGCTTCACCCCCAAAGAGATCGTAGAAGCCTTAGACAGATACATCATCGGTCAAGAAGAGGCTAAAAAAGCCGTAGCAATAGCCTTGAGAAATCGGTGGAGACGGCAACAGCTCCCCCTCCACCTGAAAGAAGAAGTCCTACCCAAAAATATCATCATGATGGGACCCACGGGAGTGGGGAAAACAGAGATCGCCCGCCGCCTGGCCCGCTTGGCGAGAGCCCCCTTCATAAAAGTGGAGGCCTCCAAGTTCACCGAGGTGGGATACGTAGGCCGGGACGTAGAATCCATTATCAGGGACCTCACCAAACTGGCCGTTCAAATGGTGAAGGGAGAGGCCGCAGAAAGGGTAAAGGAACGGGCCAGAAGCAATGCCGAAGAGAGGCTCCTGGACCTCCTCATTCCCCCACCCCCCATAGAAAAGCGAAGGGGCCATCCCCTCACCACCCAGGAAGAAGAGGCAAGGGAACAGTATAAAAGGACCAGGGAAAAGTTCCGGGATATGCTGCACCAGGGTAAACTGGACGATCGAACGGTGGAGATAGAAACAGAAGAGAAAAGCGCCATGCCCGCCGTAGAAATCATCAGTTCATCGGGCCTGGAAGACATGGACATAAACTTCAAGGACTTTTTAGGCAACCTCTTCCCCAAACGGTACAAAAAGAGAAGGGTTAAAGTGCCCGAGGCCTTAGATATCTTTACGGAAGAAGAAGCCCAGCGCCTCATAGACATGGATCAAGTGGTGAGGGAGGCCATATAGAGGGTGGAAAACACAGGTATCGTGTTCCTAGACGAAATCGACAAGATAGCAGGCAGAGAAAGCGGCCATGGCCCCGACGTTTCCCGGGAGGGAGTCCAAAGGGACCTCCTCCCCATAGTGGAAGGAACCACCGTGGCCACCAAGTACGGCATGGTAAAGACGGACCATATCCTATTCATAGCCGCCGGAGCCTTCCATGTCACCAAACCCTCGGATCTCATTCCCGAACTTCAGGGGCGTTTCCCCATCAGGGTGGAGCTTAAAAGCCTTAACAAAAGGGACTTTGTGAGGATACTAACAGAACCTGAGAACGCCCTAATCAAACAGTACAAAGCCCTGATGGCTACAGAGGGAATAAAGCTGGAATTCACCCAAGATGCCATTGAAGAGCTGGCAGACATCGCCGTAAGACTCAACGAGAGGATGGAAAACATAGGGGCCAGGCGTCTCTATACCGTGATGGAGAAGCTCCTGGAGGACCTCTCCTTCCACGCCCCAGACTTGACAGGCAGAGAGATTACTATAGATGTACCTTATGTGCGTTCGAGGCTAGAAGAAATCATCAAAGACGAAGACCTAAGCAGGTATATCTTGTGATAAAACCCGGGAGGTAATTGATGAACCTAGTACCCCAAATACTCACTATATTACAGTCGGGGAAGGCTCAGAAGGTCCTGCTGGTGCCCAAATCTCCCATTCTCATGAAGATAGGAAAATACATGGCCCCTACAGACCCCACCAGCATCGCCTCCCCCCAAGACGTAAGAGACACCCTCAGCGGGCTTGCCACCATGGCCAACTACCAGATAATCATGGGCTCATCCAAGGCCAGCGATGGAACCTTCACCATCTCCAACCAGGAGCTGGGCAGGATTCGGGTGAACTTTATCATCCAGAGGGGGACCCCTGTGATCTTTATTGAGAGGACCCCTTCCCGTATCCCCCTCCTTCGAGAGGTAGTGCCCGAGGCCGAAACCTTGAAGGGTCTGCTGGAACTCCTGGAGGCAAGGACAGGCGTTATACTGTTCACGGGAAGCGACACGGACGGAGTATCCGATGTCATCTATGCCGCATTGAAACACGTGAACGACACCAAGAACCGGGTCATCTACACAGTGGAAAAGCCCCTGAGGTACCTCCTAAACAACAAAAAATCGGTGGTGATCCAGAGGGAAGTGAAGGTAGATGTGGAAAACATGGCCCAGGGCATAATTCAGAGCCAATTTCTGGAAGCCGACATCCTGTACGTAGACGACATCCCCGATAAGGAATCCCTGGAAAACATCATCCAGGTGGCCAACAGGGAAACCCTGTGTCTGGTGAGGTTCCCTTCTTGGACTCCCATCCTGGCCATAAAGGCCCTCCACCACCTCCACGCCTCTGAAGCCCTATTCCTCCAAGTACTGAAGGAGCTCGTTCTGGGCGTAGTGCACCTGGAAGATAGGGGAAAACTCATCCTTTACACCTCTCCTTCGGAAAAGGACGCCCTCTTCTATGGGGATTGAATCCACCATACAACAGATAGCCATAGCCGCTCCCCCCCTCCTCTTCTCCATAACATGCCACGAGGTTTCCCATGGATACGTGGCCTACAAAATGGGGGACACCACGGCCAAGGATGCAGGAAGACTCACCCTCAACCCCCTGCGCCACCTGGACCCCCTGGGCCTTTTGGTCTTCGTTATCACCAGATTCATTGGTTGGGCGAAACCTGTACCAGTCAACCCATGGAACTTGAAAAACCCCAGAAGGGACATGATGTGGATAGCCTTGGCAGGACCCACCACCAATTTCCTTCTGGCCCTCCTCCTTGCCCTACCCTTCAGGCTCCTGACAGGCTTCAACCCCCTTTTACCCGCATACCTCATCTCTTTTCTGAACTCGGGTAGCCTTCCCCACCTCCAAGGGGCCCAATACTTCTATGTTCCTGTCTTCCTCATGCTGGGCACAGGCATCATCATCAACGTGGCCCTTGGTTTCTTTAACCTCATCCCCATCCCCCCCCTGGACGGAGGAAGGATAGTAGCGGGCATCCTGCCGCCCTCCTGGGCTGGAAGCTACGCCAGGCTGGAGCCCTACGGCCTCTTGATCCTGGTTCTCTTTCTCCTCCTTGGGGGCTTTAACCTCATTTCACCCTTTATCTGGAAGACCTCCGTCCTCCTCATGGGGTAACCCCCCGGGGGAGAGTCTCCCCATCTCTTTCACAAAACAGTCGGGGCAGTAAGTATGACTCATCAAAACCCCCAGATAGAGCATCATGTACTGGGCAAGGTCCATCCATCTATTGCTCTCATCCCTCACCTTTCCACAGACGCAACACACCGGTATGACCGTACCCTCCCCCTCTCTGAAAGAGCGCTCCTCCAGAATCACTTCCAACCTGGAAAGGAGGTCTTCCCTGTCCACGGGTTTGAGGAGGTAGTCCCTACAACCCAGCCTCATAGCCTCCACTGCAGTCTCCAGAGAACCATGCCCAGTGAGGATAACCACATCGCACGGGACCCTCTCCTGGGCCACCACTTTTAAGAAGTCCAGACCATCTTCCCCCCCCAGCAAGAGGTCTAACAAAGCAACATGGGGCTCAAAGGTCTTGAGAGACTCCAGGGCCTCGGAAACAGAGGAGGCAGTATCCACCTCGTAGCCCTCCCCCCCCAGGTAAGAGGCCAGGGCCTCTCTCAAAAGCCCGTCGTCATCGATTATCAGAACTCTACCCTTCACACCCATCACCCCTCTCCATAGGCAGCCTCACCCTAAAGATGGACCCCTCTCCTTCTCGGCTCTCCACCTCTATGGCCCCCCCCATACCCTCCACCATTTTGTAACTCAGATGAAGCCCCAAACCTGCCCCCCTCACTCCCTTGGAGGTGACAAAGGGCTTGAAGATTTGGTCCAACATCCCCTCGGATATACCCATGCCCCTATCTCTAACCGTGAGGACCAGCTCTCCCCTCTCTTCCTCGGCCCTTATGGTCACCTCCCCACCCTGGGGAGAGGCCTCCACGGCATTGGTGACCAGATTCAAAAGGACCTGCATGAGGGGACCTTTATACCCAAAGAAAGGTTCAACAGGAGCAATCTCCAGATTCAGACCCACCTTGCGCTCCCTGGCATAGGTCCTGAGAACAGCCGCCATATCCTTCAATACCTGGTCAATGCGGACCTTCTCCTTCTCCATGGATACAGGTCTATAGATCCACCTCAATCTCTGAAGAAGGAGGACGGATCTCTTCAATTCCTCGGCAGAAAGCTCCAAGAGCCTTTTTGCCGACGGTGTAAGTCTCTCCTTTCTGAGCACCATCTCCAGGTTGGTGGTTGTCACGAAGAGGGGGGTACTGAGTTCGTGGGCAACAGAAGCCGCCAGCTTCCCAAGGGATGAGAGTTTATCCATGAAGTAGACCTGCTCCTCCATGAGTTTCATCTCCGTAATGTCCTGGTAAAGGACCACTATCCTGTCTTTACCCTCCATTCTAACCTTCTGGGTCTTCACGAAAAATTGCCTCTCTTCATCAAGCAAAGGCACGTGATAACTCATCACACGCTCTTCCTGGGCCCCATCTCCAGAGAGAAGGGACTCCATGTAACATGCTGGACAGGGACTCCTTCTACTAAAAAAGAGGGTGTAACAGGGAGTTCCCCCAACCTCTCCCTCCAGCTTGTACATCTCTTTGAGATAGGTGTTCATCCACACCACCCTTCTCTCTCCATCCACCACCATCACCCCTGCGCCCAAAGCGGAAACCATGCTGTCTAAGAAACTCCTCTCCCTTTCTAAATCCCGGGTAAGCTGACATTCTGTAGTTATGTCCCTCACCAAACCGTACCTGCCCTTCTCCTTAACGGCCAGCACCCTATCTCCCATCTCCACGGTAACCTCCCCATCAAAAGGACAAATAGAGGCTATAGTCTCCTCCAGCTCCTTCTGGGAAACTCCCAGCTTCTCCCCCGCCCGGGGGCTCACATACGAGAATCCTCCCTCCTCATCCCTAACGTAGAACACCTCCTTCATCCCCTCCACCAGGGTTCGAAAACGATCTTCAGAAAGGGCCAAAGCCCTGTAGCCCCTCCTAACCTCTCTAAAAACAGAGAACAGGGAAAGACCCAACACCACTAGAAAGGATATGATCAGCCCTTCCACTTTCCTGTAAAAAGAGACTATACCCTCCTCCACCTCCCTCTTCGAAATGGCGACCACCACCCTCCACTTCTGATCCCCCACCTTTAAAGGCATTCCTACTCTAATGACGCCCCCATTCCCTTGGGTAAAACCACCAAACTTCCCCTCCCCCCTGCTCCAGATAAGCCTTCCCCCTTCCCCAAACAAAGCCATCTGCCACGGGGAAAACAACACCTTACCAAAGCTCCTCTTAACTATCTTTCCCAAGTCGAAGGAGGCCATGATGACACCTTTCATCCTACTGGTACCCTCCATCTCAACGGTCACTGGATACATCACCACCAATAGAGGCTCATGATCCAATCGCATGGAGTTGGGATCAAGGAAAAGGGTCTCTATCACCCGGACTATTCTCTTTTCCCTCTCAATACAGTTAGAAAACAGCTTAAAGAACTCCCTGGACATCAGATCCCTATCCAGCCTCAAACCCAGCATGGCTTTAGAAGAAGGATACCCCCAAACCACCACCCCACCCTTATCGAAGAATTGGATATTGGCCACACCCCCTCCATAGCGTATGTGGAGATCCACCCCTTTGTCCAACTCCTTCTCAGAAATCTTCCCTTCCAAGAAAAGGGGGAAGAGAGTGCGGCTCAACACCCCCACCGTATCTATACGTTCATCAATGAGATGCCCCACATTAATGGCCACCTCCCGCACCACCATCTCTCCCTTCCTCCTGGCCAGCTCCTCCGCCCCTTTACGATAATCCACCAAGAGGAGATGAATGCCCACGAAGAACACCAAAACCAAAACGAACACCACCCCAGAGGCAAAGATGAGCCCCCTCCTCACCACCTTCCCCCGTAAATCCTGGCAGAGAGAAGAACCCCCAGGGGCAATCTTAGACCTAAGACTCTAGCCCTGGCCAAATTTATGGCAATCTCCCCCCGGGGAGGACGCTCAATAGGGATCTCCCCGGGGTTTTTACCCATGAGGATCTCCTTCACTTTGAGCCCTGCATAATAACCCTGATAATAGCCCGTGAGTATCACCCCACCCAGCAACCCGTACTTGACAGGGACCTCCCAAACCCCTCCATCGGGAAGCCTGCTATGCTCCACCGTCCAGCGGATCACTTCCCTATCGGAAATCACCCTCCCTTTAGAATCCCTCACAGTGAGCGCATTATAGACAAGGAGGCAATCTACCCTTTTCTGAAGCTCTAGCACCTTCTCTTTCCACCCTCGGAAGGTCCCCAAGGTGTAATAACCCACGATCTTCACAGGAAAAGAAGGCACTAGAGATCTGCAATGGTCCAAGGCCACCTTGGAGGTGTAACTGTCATCACTAAGCACCGCGCACTTCTCTATATTGGGCACCAACGCCTTCAAAAGCTTAAAGGTCTGGGCAAAGTAATGCCTCTCCAAGACCCCCGTGACGTTGGTCCCCGGTCTCCCCCTGGTTCCCTTGACAAAACCATAATTTTCAGGCTCCGCATTAACCCCCAGAAAAACTACGGGAACAGAGGTACCTAAAAGGCCTCCCCCCACAAGTCGAGCGGCATTATCGTCGAAAGTGACCACCACCGTGGGTTTCCACTTCCCTATCTCTTTCAAAGCATCCTGGGCCTTCTGTTCCATCCAAGACCTCGCTGGATGGCGCTTGGTATCCATGTAGAAGGCCCTGTACAGACAATGCCGACCTTGAAGGGCGTCTAACAAACCCTCCCTTGCGTTGATGTGCCACGGGAGAGAAGGATGGTAACTGAAGACCAGGAAAATCCGACACCCCTCTCCCCCCCAGGCCCCTGGTCCAAAGGAGCCCAGCCCCAAAACCAGAACTGCCACAATAACTCCAATCCTGCTAAACATCCTTTTTGCACTATACACATTTGAACCTATGATAGGAAGGGGAGAAGAGAGAATACCTAAAGTTTTTAATGGAATTGGGTAGTATTAGAACATTATATCCAAGAAGGTGAATAAGAAGACAGATACGCTGATATAACCGTTCATATTGAAGAAGGCCATGTCTAACTTGCTAAGATCGTTAGGCTTCACCAGAGAATGCTCATAGACAAAGAGCAATGCCACCAAGGCCAATCCCCCCCTATAAACCCAACCCAGACCGCCCCCTTCCCCTGCCAAGAAAAGGAAAAAGAGAGTGAGGCAATGAAACACCCGGGAAAGATACAGAGAAAACCTTACTCCCAAGTACTGGGGAATGGAGTACAACCCAAAAGACCGATCAAATTCCAGGTCCTGGAGGGCGTACAGGATATCGAAACCCGCCACCCAGAAGAGGACCGCCAAACCCAAGTAAAGAGACGGTACCTCCAACCTCCCCGCCACGGCTATCCAGGCCCCCAGAGGAGCCAGGGAAAGGGCCAACCCAAGCATGAGATGGGAAGCCCACGTAAAGCGTTTGGTATAGGAGTAGAAGGCCGTAATGAAAACGGCCAGGGGAGATAATTTAAAACAAAGGGGGTTGAGGCGATATGCAGCATAAACCAACAGAGCGTAAGAGAAGACAGAAAAGGCCAAAACCTGGCCTTTGCCCACTACTCCCCTGGGTAAAGGTCTACCTCGGGTTCGAGGGTTGGCAGCATCTATAGAGGCGTCCGCCCATCGGTTGAAGGCCATGGCCCCCGTTCTAGCCCCCAGCATGGCCACCCCTATCCAGAAAAGGGTGTAAAAAGAGGGCACACCTCGGGCCGCCATCAGAGCCCCTGTAAAGGCGAAGGGGAGGGCAAAAACCGTGTGGGGTAACTTCACCACTTCAGAGTAAATCCTGATCTTCCTCAGAATCCCCTCCATTCCAACACCTCAAAACCCCCAAGGGTCAGGGCCTCCTTCAACTTGGAAACCTCCACCTCCGGAGGAGGAACCACCTCTATCTCCCTCTCTTCCTTCCCCGAAATGCTGAAGAAGAGTTTCCATACAAGGGGTAAATCCAAAAGCTCACCGGCCTTGTCAGCCCACTCCACAGCCACCACCCCCCGACCCTCCAGGTAATCTTCCAGACCCAAGTCCCACACATCCACGGGTCCACTCATCCTGTAAAGGTCCACGTGATACAAGGGACACCTGCCATGGTACTCATTGACCAGGGTGAAAGTCGGACTGGTAACCACTTCATCTATCCCCAGGGCCCGGGCAACCCCCTGGATGAAGACGGTCTTGCCAGCCCCCAGGTCCCCCCCCAGGGCAAATAGGGCCCCCTCCCCTGCCAGATCCGCCAGTATCTCCCCCAGTAGTCTGGTCTCTTCAGGAGAATGGGTTCTCACCACGAATCTCATGGCTCAGTCCCAGGTCTCCGAGATCTTGTCAAGACCTAACACGGGGGAAAACCTGCCTGCCCGATTTCCGTGAGAATCAGTCTTCACCCCCCTATAAGGGCATAAAGAACGGCCATCCTCACAGCCACCCCGTTGGTGACCTGATCCAGGATCACATTCCTGGGGTGGTAAGCCACTTCCGGGGAAAGCTCCACTCCCCAGTTCACAGGGCCCGGGTGCATAATCAGGAGGTCCCTGGAGACATCCTTGAGTTTCTCCATATTCAGACCAAAATACCTGGAATACTCCCTCAGGGAAGGGAAAAGGGGAGAGCTTTGTCGCTCCATCTGGATCCTCAACATTATGACCACGTCCACCTCCCCCAACACCTCCTCCACCGAAGAAGAAACAGAAACCCCCAACCTCTCAACATCAGGAGGAACCATGGTGGGCGGCCCCACTACCACCACCTGGCAACCCAACTTGAGAAGGCCATGGATGTCAGACCTGGCCACCCGGCTATGGGTGATGTCTCCAGCAATGGCCACCTTCAAACCCTCTACTGAGCCCTTCCTCTCCTTAATGGTAAAAATGTCTAAGAGTCCCTGAGTGGGATGCTCATGAGACCCATCTCCAGCATTTATCACAGGTACATCCAGTTCCCTGGCCAGATACCTCACAGCCCCCGAGGCCTTATGCCTCACCACCACAGCGTCTACCACCATGGCCTCTATGTTCCTTGCCGTGTCCTTCAGGGTCTCTCCCTTGGTAAGGCTGCTGGTGGCCGCCGAAAAGTTGACCACGTCTGCAGAGAGCCTCTTCCCCGCTATCTCAAAGGAGGTTCTGGTCCTGGTGCTGGGTTCAAAAAAGAGGTTCACCACCGTTTTCCCCCTAAGGGTGGGAACCTTCTTTATGTCCCTGGTGAGCACCTCTTTCATGGCCTGGGCCGTCTCCAGCAGATACAGGATCTCTTCCCCAGAGAGATCCGCCAAGGCCACCAGATCTCTACCCCTGAGCATCTTCTGCCTCCACCAAAATCACCTTGTCTTCGTGGTCCACCTCTTCAATGAAAACCAACACGTTCTCACTATGGGAAGTGGGAACCACCTTACCCACATAGTCCGGCTGAATGGGAAGCTCTCTGTGTCCCCTATCCACTAACACAGCCAACTGGATGGCCTTAGGCCTCCCCAAATCCATGAGGGCATCAAGGGCCGCCCTGATGGTCCTGCCTGTAAATATCACATCGTCCACCAAGACCACCCTCTTGCCCTCTATGTAAAAGGGGATCTCCGTCCTTCCCACTCTAGGCTGAAAATCCAAAAGGCTCAAGTCATCCCTGTAAAGGGTAATGTCCAATTTCCCCAAAGGTATCTCCCCTCCCACCACCTTCTCCAGCTTCCGGGCCATCCGGGCAGCTAACACATCACCCCTCCTCTTTATCCCCACAAAAGCCAAATCTTCTCCACCTCGGCTCCTCTCCAACACCTCGTGGACCATGCGGGTCAAGGTCCTATCCATGGACACATGGTCCATCAACACCTTCTTGAGCCTATATCCCCGGGGGATGTCCATTAGAGGGCCTCCCAGAGTTTCTGATTCACCTTCACCTCCACTCTCTCCCGGAGCTCTTTCAACCACTGATCCAGCAACTCCCTTCTCCTTCTCTCCAGCAAGATCCTTTCAACCTGAGGAAAAAGTTTGGATATGACGGTCTCACTAACGCCTCGGTGGTCTACCAACCTGAAAACCAGCACCTTTTTCCCTTTGTGGATCCAGGAAAACATGCCCTTATCCATGGCAAAGGCTCTGTCTACAAGGTCCTTGCCCCAGGCTCCAGCATCGGCCCTGGTAAAATATGAAGACTCTTTCACCCCCACACCAGAAATTCCCAGCTCTTTAAGGGCCCCTTTCCACCCCTTCTTTTTAGCCAATTGGGCAAGCTTGCCCCCCTCTTTGTCCAGGAGAACCCCAGCCTTCTCCAACTTGACAGCCTCTTCCACTCGGGCCTTCACCTCGTCCAACGAGGGTACATAAGACCTTCTTTTCTCCTGGACCCTCAAGATGTAGAACCCTTCCGGCGTGCGAATGATGTCGGAAACCCTCCTCTCTTGTAATGCAAAGGCCACCTGGAGCAACTTGAAAGAACTGGGCACCCCAGGGATCACCCCATCCCTGGCCAAAAGGGGAGTGGAAACCAGCCCCACCCCCAATCTCTTAGACACCTCCTCCAGTGGCACCCCTTCCCTCAACATCTTCCTGGCCTTAGCAGCAGTCCTAAGGGCCTCCTTCCGTGCCTTTTCAGCAAGCAAACGCTCCAGGATCTGGCCCTTAACCTCCTCTAACGACTTCACGCCCCCCTCTTTCTTATCCACCAACTTGAAAATCTTATATTCCCCGTCCACCTTCACGGGGGACGAGACCCCACCAACACTAACGGATTTCAGGGCCCGGCTCACAGGAGGAGGAAGGTTAGAAAGGGTCACCCACCCCATGTCCCCTCCTTTTGAGGCCACGAAATCCAGGGAATAACGCCTCGCCACCTTGGAGAACTCCCCTTTCTTCAGAGCATCCAGCACCCTGGCCAGGGTCTTCTTGTCTTTTACCGATATGACCAGGAGATGGAGCTGAGGGGAAGCGGGAAAGTCTTCCTTGTTCTCTTGATAATACCTCTCTACCTCTGTTTCTGAAACCTTCACCCTCCTCTTGAATCCCTCTATGATGAAGGGGAGATAGGTTATTTTCACTTTATCCGGGACCCTGAACTCCTCCTTGTGCTTTTCATAATAAGTCTTCAAGTCCCCTGGGCTCACTTTAACCCTATCCGTGAGTAAACGGGGAGAAAGCTCAACATACTCTACCTTCACCTTCTCCATGCCATAGACAATTTCATCCCTGACCTCGGCTTTGGCCACGGCAGTCGAGTCTTCCACCAGAGTCAGTACTTTCTCCTTCAGAAGAGACCGCCTTACATCCTCCTCAAACTCTTCTGGAGTGAGCCTGTTGACCTGAAGAACCCTCTCATACTTTTTAGGATCAAACCCGCCGTTGGTCTTGAAGACCTCCATCCGAGCGATTTCATCCACCACCTCTTTTGGATAGACCTTGATACCCTCCTTTTCAGCCACCACTTCCACCAACTTGTCATTTATCAGACTGTTTAAAACCTGCTCTTTTAAATGAAGCTTCTTAACCAAATCCTCATTGAACTTGCTCCCAAACATTTTTCTGTAGAAGTCATAGGACTTAACGTAGGCTTTCCTGTACTCCATGTATGTGATCACCTTGTCGCCCACGTGGGCCAGCACATCCCTGCCTCCCCGCTGGCTACCCCTTCCCCAAACCAAGAAAATGGTACCGATGAACGCAGCCACCACGATCCACAATGCGATACTGAGGGACTTCATATTCTGCCGCATGGTCCTAAGCATGCTCCACTCCTCCTAGGCTCCTTATGTGCCCCTTCTTTATACCCAGAGGGCCTGGCTATCAAGGTCAAAAAGGGGGCGAGCTCCCATCTTGACACCCAGGAGGAAGAAATATATAAATCCCTTCACCAAGGGCGGGAATAGCTCAGGGGTAGAGCACTGCCTTGCCAAGGCAGGGGTCGCGGGTTCAAATCCCGTTTCCCGCTCCATCTCCTATCAGGCGGCATAGCCAAGTGGTAAGGCAGGGGACTGCAAATCCCTCATTCCCCGGTTCGAATCCGGGTGCCGCCTCCAAAGATACCAAAGAAACAATCAATAACCCATATTCCCCCGTAAACATAACACGTTAAAAAAAACATTAACAGGGAGAAGCATCTGCCCTTGAACACTGATATGAACCCTTGGGCTTTCCACTCCAACTACCCGGGCCAGCAGCTTCCCCAACATTTCCTCTATCTTAAGCCACACACCCTCATGGGCCCTACATTGGAAGCTATAACGGGCAATTCCCCAATTGTCCAAGTCCCCGCCTTCACAGGGATCCCAGGACATTTCCTCCCTCCACAACCCACACTTTTACAAGTGTCCAGCATGGCAAAGGGAGGGGCTTGAGCATATAATGTATTAGCATATAATACCGTATGTATAATGGCCATAAATCCTAAAAAATTAGTTATTATGTTGACGAAGCTTCGCAAACATGGTATTACTAATTCGATTCACCATTTAGTGAAGTTAAAACAACCACTAAAATAAAAGATAGGAATCGGCCCATTGGAATGAAGCCTTTCTCTAAAACAAATCCCATGGGCAAAAGAAACAAGGGCATTCATTGCAATCGCTCGGACCCAAAGGAAAAAGAAGGGGGGAATGGAAAGAATGGCCCAAGAAGTGAAAAAAACACCATCTGGCAAGCAATCGGTCAAGAGAGCGACAGTGAGGATGAAATTCACCAAGTTTGCACTACCACCAATCCGAGACGCCCTGGTTGTGGGGAAACACGCTCCCGTGGGCGCAACAGCCCTGTCACGAGCCCTAGAGGACATGACCCCCGGGATCTACAAGACCATCCTAATAGAACATCCCACTATAGAGGCAGTGATAGTCCGGAGGTCAGACCTGAAGAAACTCCCTGAAGAGGAGTTCCTTTCCCTCATCCTCCGCCACACCAGTGATCTCATGGATGAAACGGATTCTCTGCACGTCACTGTGGACATAGAGATAGAAGTTGAGGAAAGAATTGGAGAGTGACGAAAGGGAATAAGGCATGGTGATCCGAGATCTTCTTCAGCCAGCCGTAACCTGTCACGACAGAACCATCTTAAAAGATATCCAAAAAAACCTCACCCGGGGAGGTCCCGTGGCTGTACTTTGCAGGGACCGCTGGCGCCTTTTGCTTCCCCAGATGGCAATAGGCTACCCCAGCACGCGCTTGGTGGTTGACCTCCCCCTGGTAGATCCTCCCCTTCTGTCCCCAAACCTCTCTTTGCCGGAGGCAGCAGAAATACTGGCAAATTCCTCCTGCCCTTTGGGGCTGGTGCTGAAGGGAGAAAAACTACTGGGCCAAGTCTCCCTCAGACAAGTACTGAAGGCCATTGCCGAAGAGGCCAGGCACGCTGCACAACTGGGGGAAGCCCTCAGTCACATACTCCTCCGCGCCCGAGCCTTAGTATGGCGCTATCCCCTGCCCATGGAACTCATCTCCTCCAGGGGCGAAACCAGACCCTCTACCCTCCAGGGCCTCGAGATCCACGGCCCCATGGAAGACCTCCTCGGTTATTCCCTGGAGGATTTCAAAACCCGACCAAATCTGTGGTATCGCAACGTCCACCCTGAAGACAGACCAAAGGTGATCCATGCTTTCCAGTCCCTCCTCAGGGGCAAAGAAACCCTGATCATCGAATACCGCTTCCGTCGCAGAGACGGAAGCTGGGTCTGCCTCCGCGACCAGGTAAAAGTTGAACACAGCCCCAAAGGCGAGCTGGCAGCCTTTACCGGCGTGTTGATAGATGTCACGGAAGAGATGGAACAGAGGAGCCTAGAAAATCTGGTCCACCGAATCCATCGGATACTCTCACGGCGAAACCCTGGAGAAGCCCTGGAAAAGGCCTATGAGCTCATGGGTAAAGAACTACCCATAGATGCCATACTCGCCTGGATCATAACCAAGGACGGGATCCATCTTGTACCCCAATGGATCCGCAGAGGTTTCCAGAACAAAGTCCAAGCCCTGACCCAGGAAGCCCACAGAATTTTCCCCCCATCCGGCAAATCCATCAAACTCCAGTCAAGCTTCAAAAAAGTGATAGAAGAGGGAAGGTCCGTTTACATCCCAGACCTACACCAACTTCCATCACCTGCAGCCGAGCTTGTGGCAAAACATGGCTTCCGCTCTGCCTTCATCTTTCCCCTCCAACTGGAGGGAGAAGAAAAGAACATCCTGGGGCTGGTAAGTAGCAGGACAAACGCCCTGAACGACAGGCAAAGGGGAGTGCTCGAGGACTTATTCCTCACCTTCTCATCCGTAATTAGAGTCCAGCACTACGAGAAGAAACTGATGGAACTCAACGCCACCTTGGAGGAACGGGTACGCCAGCGAACCTTCGAGCTCCAAACCCTTTACGAGGTGACCAAAAAGTTTGGTTATACCCTAAGCTACGACGAGATTTTCCGCCTTGTGGTGACCGGGCTTCAGGAAGTTATGAACTTCGACGTAGCCGCCACGCTACTGGCAACAGACCAGGTGGTTGACCTAGTGGTTTATCCCTCCCGAACTTTATCCCAGGAAGTCCTGAATGAAATAAAGCAGATCCTGTTGGAAACCTTCCGGGAAGAGATCGCAGACAGGAAGATCACCCTCAGGTTTCGGGAACTCGAAAAAAAGAAACCTGCTCCCATGGAGCGCCTGGGCTCTTCTTTCCAAGTGTCCCTCCCAGTAGAACCCGAGGGTAGAACCCGGGGAATACTCATGATTGGATCTGAACAAGAAAACGCCTTCTCCAAAAGACACGTAAACCTGCTCGAGACCGTGGTAAACCAGGCTTCGGTAGCCGTCCAACGACTCAGGGAATTCTTGGCCACCCAGGAGCAGCGCCTCCAAACCCTTGTGGAAACCCTTCCAGAAGGCATCGTCTTACTGAACCAAGATAAACATGTGGCCCTTTGCAACCCTACAGGAGGTCAATACCTTGCCCTACTAGGGGGCATCGGACTGGGGGACAGGTTGGAACGACTGGGAGACATCCCTGTCGATGAACTCCTGAAGCCCTCCCCCCCAGAGTTATGGCGGGAGGTTGAGGGGCCCAAGGAGAGGATATTCGAAATCAGAAGCTATCCCGTGGAGATGGCCCCTGAACCAGGGAATTGGACCTTGATCATAAGGGATGTAACCAAGATCAAGGAGTCCGACAGGAAAGTGCGCTCGGCCCTGGAGGGGACGGTACACGCCCTCGCCCTGGCCATCGACAGGAGAGACCCCTACACAGCTGGCCACCAGAAGCGGGTAGCCGAGCTTGCCAAAGCCATTGCACTGGAGATGGGGCTACAGGAAGAGCTCATCCATGGAATCTACATCGGTGCACTGGTACACGACCTTGGAAAAATTTCCATCCCCTCTGAGATCCTGGTAAAACCAGGCCGCCTCAGCGATTTCGAGTTCGCTCTTATCAAACAGCACCCCCTAGAAGGTTACGGTATCCTGGAAGACGTTGATCTCCCCTGGCCGGTGGCCAAAATGGTTCTCCAACACCATGAGCGAATAGACGGTTCAGGCTATCCCTACGGTTTGCGAGGGAGTGAAATTGCCCTGGAAGCAAAGATTGTTGCGGTGGCTGACGTGGTAGAAGCCATGTCTTCCCACAGGCCTTATCGACCTGCCCTGGGCATCGAAAAGGCCCTGGAAGAGATAGACCAAAACAGAGGGAAAACCTACGACCCCCAAGTGGCCGACGCCTGCCTACGCCTCTTCCGCGAAAAAGGCTTCGAGTTTAAGTACGGCGTGGGGGAGAGATTGAGGAATTAACCAATTCGAACCTCCTCTCCCCATCCCAAACCTACTCAAAGCTCCCGGCAGAACCCCTGCTGGCAGCCTCCAATCTCGCCAGGAGCTTCCTCCGGTAAGCACGGCTCCCATTGTATTTCCAGACCCGGTCCGCACCGTGCTTGTCTATGATTCTCCTCAGATAAAAAGCCGTGAAAGTGACGTTGTGCTTCATATCCAGCAGACTGACCGGGTCTACACCAAAGCTCCTGGCGGTTCGGTTGTTTATCTGCCCCAGGCCAACGTCAAAACTGACCCCGGCAGCTTCCAGCACCCGAATCACCCTTTCCCCGTCAATCCTGGAAGCTGGGAACACGGCCAACCTGGATCTAGACACCTTTCTCACCACAAACCTCGCCTTTTGGGAAGCCCTCTTCAAAGCAGCCAAAACCTTTGCGCTCCTGTCCATCCCCATCACATAAGGAGAAGAAAATTCAGACTCCACGCTGATCACTGCCCACACAAGCAATGGGCTAAGATCATACTTCCTGGAGGCCTCCAGGATTGTGTCCCATTGTTCCAGATAGATCCGGCTGTTTCGCCCCTCTCCACCCCATAGAGGAGGGGAACAAACCAACAGTCCCAGTGCAACCAACAAAAACCTAATCTTTCTCAACAAACCCTCCCTAAAACATATCCTTCCAGCCCAAAGATCGCCCAGATATACCCAAACGATTCGTTTTTCAAGAGGTTTCAACAAAAAATTTCTCCCATTCCTCCCCTCCCACCAAGAAACCAAAACCGTCACCACTGAGAAGGACTGGAGCCTCACGGAAGCCATCAAGACCTGGGCCTTTTGGTCCCTGTGGTTGGCCTTCCTGGGCAACGCTGGTTAGGTCTTATGGTCATCTCCCTCATCGCCCCCCTGGCCAAAACCCTTGGCATCTCCCAAGAAACGGCAGCTTTTCTCATCGGCTTCCTATCTATCCTTAACGGTTTCGGAAGGATCCTGGCAGGCTGGCTTTCCGACGCCTCGGGCAGAAGGGTAGCCATGCTGGCCTTTTTCAGTGTAACCGCCCTCATGTGTACCATCATGGCTTTCACCAACATAGCCGGGACCACCGTCGGTTACGCCCCGGCCCTAATGACCTTTGGTGCTTCCTATGGCTCCAATTTTGCCCTTTTCCCTGCCGCCACGGCCGACTACTTCGGTACCAAAAACCTGGGCGATATCTATGCCGGTGTCTTTACCGCCTGGGGACTGGCTGGATTCGTGGGCCCCAGGTTTATCAAGGCCAGGCTTCTCAAAAGCATCCCCAAGGAGCTTATGGCTCAGGGCACGCCTAAAGAAGAGGCCAACCTGGTGGCATACAAAACGGCCTTTAAAGTGGCCATCGGATTGGGTCTCCTGGCAGTAGTCATAGCCTTCCTGACCAGGGCACCCAAAGAAGATTGAGCCTCACTGCAAAACCCGGGCAGAAAAAGGGGTGCCCCCCAGGGGTATGGTGGCCATCAGCCTCTCGGAGGTTAGTCCCAAGACTTTGATCCTCTTGGCTTTTCTATCCAAAACGTACAGCCAGCGGCGCCTTTCGCACACTGCCATGGCCAAAGGAGCCCCCCCAACGGTGATCTTCCTGAAAACCACTAGACGGCCAGGCAACAGGAGGGAGAGGGTCCCCTCTCCATAGTTACTTACATAGATTTTGTTACCACTCCCCACCAGACGCCTGGGCTGAAATCCCACGTTAACCCTGCCCAATATCCTTCCATCCCGAAAGCTGTATACCGAGACCGTGTTGGAGCCTCTGTCCGCCACATAGAGGTAACCCTGGTAAGCCAAAATCCCTTCAGGAGCAGAGCCCACCCTTATCTCCCTCCTCACCCTCAAGTCAGCAGGATCGACCAAATACACCAGCTGGGACAATGGTGACGAGACGGCCAACACACCCTCGTCTTCTACATAGAGAGGATAGTAAAGGCCATGGCCCAGCTCAGTCTCCTTCTCCACCATCCCAGAAGAAAGATTAACTTTAAGAAGATAATTGCTCTTTCTATCTGTCACGTAAGCCCCGCTCCCATGGGGTGAAAGTTCTATGAAGGTAGGCTCCAAAACGAAAGGTAGCATGATGGAGTCCACCACCCTGTTGGTAGACAGCTCCACCACCTTTATATCCCTACTTCCCGAATCCACCACGTAAAGCCTGTTGTGCTCAGTGTCCAACTCAAGCCCCTTTGGCCCTCTCCCCACACCCAGGGAGCCCACCACCCAGTTCTTGTCCGCCCTAACGACGTAGAGGGTGTCTATGTCGTCGCAGGTGACGTAGAGCAACTCCCCCCTCAAAGGTATGGACTGCACCCTGGCGGAGATGACAGGGGAAAAAGAGAATCCCTCCTCAACCGACCGTTCAACATCCCACTGGAGGAAAAGGCAGGTGCTGTCGCCACTTTTTAAGTCTAAAGGGGGAAAGATGAGGATGGTGAGCTCCCTCCTGGCCAGAGACAAGAGGACAAGTTTGCCACCTTTTTTCAGGGCCGCTTTTTCCAAAGCGATCTTAAAACTGTTGTACGTCCCGGAAGGAACCGTAAAAGTGCCCAGAAGTACCTGCCCATTAGCAACTTTAGAAGAATCCACCCCCACAGGATCGTCCCTTAGTGTCACCCACTCCTTCCCATCCTGGGAAATGGAGAGTTCCTTACATCTGAACCACACATGGGAGACAGAAGGATTTTTGAGGGAGAGATAGACGGAAATCCTGGCCTCGCCCAGGGCCAGGGGTGCCACAAATAAGCCCATCACCACCCCCAGCACAAATAAATAAACCAGAGAGCGCCCAATCATCTTCACCTTAGCCTTCATGGTTTTCTCCTTGTTTCTTCTTTTGCCCCCTGTCCCTCGCCAAGACACCCTGGTTCAAGACCTGACGCCGCTCCTGGCCCATCTCAGAAGGTCTTCCTGCCTGTCCCCTTGGGATCCACCGCTCCATGATAGTGACAATCGGTACAGTTTATAGGGTACGAATAATGACACCGCCCGCATCTTCGCCTGCTGTAAGGAGCGTCAGGGGAATAGTGGTGCACGTACTGCCATCTATTTCTGTAGGAAGGGTTGTTATAGTAATCCGCATCATCTATGTGGCACCTGCGACAAAGATACCCCAGCTGATTGGATACATTGCTACTCGAGCCATAGTTTGTGATGTGAGCCAAGTTATCATTGGCGTCTTTAAGATAGTCCCCATTCACTTCCTGCCTGATCAACATGATATTGGGCGCACCGTGGGGCTCGTGGCAGTCGGTGCAGGCAAGAACGTAGCTTCCATAATTAGAACCACTGAAAGGACCCTTTATGTCGATTCCTCCATCAGCTCCCGCCAAGCCGTGCTTGTCTCCGTTAGTGCTCCAGTCTATGGGGGTGTTATTAAGGCCATAGCTGCTCATATCGGAGGAATGGCAGTCCAGGCAAAGGGTGTTCATATCCGTAAGATTGGAGCCATTGGTAGTTGTAGAGCCATCGGGCTCGTAGGCCGAGGTAGAGCCGTACCTGTAAGGAGCCTGGTAGGTTAGGGCACCCACGTAATCACTCATTTTCTCTCCAGAATCATCACCCCAGAGAAAGTCTGCAGAATTGGTGCTTCCGTGCTTACTGGGCCTTGTGAGGGGCCAGCCTCTGGTAGATGAGGTTTTGGGAGAGCTTGGGGCATTGAACGGGTCCCCCTGGGCATAATGGGGGCTGTGACAGGCCACACAGGGAGTGGAAGATGAGTTAAAGCCCCAGCTTTGGGTCTGGATAAAAGAAAGGATATCGCTGAGATTATGAGCAGAGGCCTCCACACTGGTATCGAAGGAGCTCTTCACACTACTGATAGTATCAGCCGTCCAACCCCCAGCCCTGTAGCTGTAGCTCCTATTGGTGATAGCCCTCGAAGAAACGCTGGTGGTCCCATCATGACACTGGAGACACACCAGGTCCGTCTGGGAGACGTAATTGGAGTAAAAGAGGGCATAGGGATAGGGCGTGGAGGTGACTCCCTCCACGCTGGCGTGCATCTCGTGACAGTGGGCGCAGTTGCCGGTGACATAACCGGACATGGCAGACCTGCTCACCCCGTAAGTAGAATCACCGTGGGCCGAGGAGGTGTAGTTCCCTGCATAGGCAAATCCGGCCATACAAAATACCAGAAAAATCGCCACCCAGATGGTGAACCTCATTCTTCCCATCCCCCCAGAGCCCTCAAGAAGCTCCTCAGGTCCCTCTCAAACCTCTCCTCAAGCTCCACTGCCTTCCTGGCCACAGTCCCCACCTTCTCCGGGTCCAAATCCATCCCATAGGCATGGCGGAAGAAATGCCGAAACCGTCTAAGCTCATCCAGCAATCCATAGGTTTCTCCTGAAATAAGGGCGGGACGTACACCCTCTATGCTCAGCTTCATCCTTTTCAGCAGATTGGCATGGTACCGGCCCGACTCTATCCGGTTCTCAAAATGCCCGGCCACTATTTCAAAGAGCTCTTCATAAGCGCAATAGAGATTGTGGAGGGCATATCCCATGCTATCCACCCCCTCCTGGGATTCTTTGAAGTCCTCCAACTTCTCCCTAATACGGACGTGAAGACGGGATACCTGCCTCCACTGCTCAGACAAATCAGCCCTTAATAGTGCGAGCCCTCCCTTATCCATAGACCTTCAACCCCCTCACCCTTATTGCTTCGGCGTTAGGATGCCTATCCAGATCTATTACATCCACTTCCTTACCAGTGGCCTCCTCAAGCTGGCCCATAATATCCAGAATATGACCTGAGGCCCCGGCCACCGCCACGTCCACATCGGAAAACTCCGCCCAACGCCTGGAGTCCAACAGAGAACCCACAATATAGGCCTCCTTTATGCCAAACCGATCCTTTATGTCCCGCAAGGCTTCCATCACCCTTGAAAGAAGCCTCCTGCGCTCCTCTTCGAGTCTGTTTCGCCTTTCCCTGATGGCTCTGTCCAATACCCTGTTGTCAAAAGCCATGTCCTTCTCCTCAGTCCTTGGAAGTGTGGCACACCACGCACCCATTAGTCCCGCTTCCAGGCCAGTTTTTATAGTCCCACCTCATGATGCTATCGTAAGGGCTTCCATGGGCCCTGTGGCAGGAGAGGCACATGACTATCGTGTCATCATTGAAGGTCACAGAAGAAATCGCCGCAGAGATATCAGCACTGGCAAGGGGCACCAGGGGATTGTAAAGATTGTCACCCTTAGTTGAGTAATAATACTGCCTATACTCAGAACCTGATGGTGTATTTCCCATGTCGTAGTCCGTGGGGTGTCTCAACCAGGGAGAACCCCAGGTGCCTCCACTGGGTGTCAGGTTTCCACTCCCATTGTGAAAATCACCGTGGCACTCGGCGCAGAGATGGCTAATGGTAGAGGTATCATCCTGGGTCTCATTGGCTCTATCCACTCCTTTGTACTGGTTGTGATCGGCGCTCCCCACGCTTTGCTCCCAATCGTCATCCTCTTTACCCAAAATACCATCCAGAAATCTGAAGCTGGTACCTACAGTGGTCCCATCTATAGGAGAGTCATCGGCATGATGGGCCCCATACAGGGCCTTATACTGATCACTCACCGTCCTGTCTCCATGACACCCCGACGTGCCTGCACAGGTGACCTGATAATAGGCAGTAGTAGAACCAGGAACATAAGAAAAGCGGGCGCTGTCATCGGAGGTTACACCTTGGACATTGTGACCTTTGGCATCTCCACCAGACTGGGCTACCCAGTAGAAATTTCCACCGGCCAAAGCACCGGCAGAGGTACCGTCAGAAGGATAAGTGGGAGCACTAGATGTACTGTAAACGATCGGCGTACCGCTCACTACAGTGCTGGCCGAAGAAGAGCTATGACACCCCACACAACTGCTCACCAACAGGGACTCATTAGGTCCTCCCGCGGCAACAACGCTCCCCCCCTGGCTGTTGTGCATAGTGTGACAGTTGGAGCAGGGTCCTGTCACCCTAGCCTGAACTACAAAGGGAAAAACTAGTAGCACCAGGACCCCAATCCATTTTTTAAGGACAGATACAGACCTCATCCTCTACCTCTGGAACACCTCTACCCTCCCGTTGCCCTCCTCCACCACGCAGAGCCTACCCATCTCATCAAAGACCAACTGGAAAGGATAATAGATCCTCCCCCTGTTCTCTCCCCTTTCTAAAAAGGAGTATTTGAAGTTACCCCTGGAGTCGAAGACTTTCACATTCCCCACGGGTCTGTCGGCGATGTAAATTAGCCCCACGGAGTCCACCTCCAGGGAGATGGGGAAGGCCAGGTCACCCTTCAAGGCCACTTCTCCGAGGAACTTACCCTCCTTAGAAAAATGATAGACCCTCCTGGTCAAAGGCTCCAAAGCCCACACACCATCGCTCTTCAACTTGAAATCGCAGAACCGCCCTCCTCCCGGTGCCCCATACTGCCTCACCACCCTGAGGTCTTTGTCCAACGCCACCACCTTGCCGCTGCCCCGATCCAAAAGGTAAATGGTCCCCTGGGCATCTATGGCCAGACGATCGGGAAAGACTGCCTCGCCGTTGGGAAGGGCAAGGGAGTGCCTCTCCACAGCCCTTCTCTTTAAATGGATATAAGTCAAACTGTTCACCTTCTTTTCCACCACCCAGAGATTGCCCCGGACATCCTTCACCATGGCAAAGGGACCCTTCAGTTGCCCCCCGGCGTCAAACTGATTCAGAAACCTGCCCTGTTCGTCAAAAGAAACCAACCTATGGTTTCCACTGTCCACCACATAGTATCGCTTCACCCGAGCATCGTAATAGAGAGCGGTAGGCTCCCTGACGTGAACCCCAGCCCTATCCATGTCCAGGCTCATAACCCACTTCCAGGGAACCCCACCACCATTGGCCATGGAGAAGGGCAATAAGAAAATAAAGACCAGCAAAAACAGCATCAGCCTCTTTTTCACACTCATGACCCACCTCTCGTCAATAGCTCTTATGACACTGAATACAGAGATCCTTATCACCGCCCCTCTTCAGGTTAAACTTGAACATGGTGCCCATGGGATCATGGCAGGTGACGCAGGTAATAGGTTGGCCGTTCCTGGGATCTCTAAACTTATCCCCAACGGGATGGGTGAACTTACCCTGGGTCTCATGGCAGCGGGCACACAGCTTATTTTCGCCCTCATCCAGCATGGCCAATCTATTGGATCCATGGGGATCATGACAGTTGGTACACCCGCCCCAATCGGGGTGTATGTAGAGGGCCTCTTCTTTCCTCTCATACGTGTACCCGTGGCACTTCTGACACAGATACCCCTCCTTACCCACCAGCAAGGCCTTTTCATCCGAGGCGTGGGGACTGTGACAGCTGACACACGGATTAACGCCTCCCGCCAGGAGATGGTTATGATTGGTGTAAAAGGCAGACTCCACATCGTCGTGGCACTGGAAACAGAGCTCAGGCCCCTTGTCCTTGCGGTTGTGACACTCCCCGCACTCCTTCTGGGCAAAAGGCTCGTGAAGCTTCTCCCTTATCAGCGCCTTCCTGGAGCTACCGTGGGGATTGTGGCAGGAGAGGCACTGGATTCCCTTCAAACTGTACCCCAAATGCACCTTTTTGATGGAAGGGCTGTCCCTGTGACATCTGAGACAAATGCCCGGGTCTCCCCCCCTGAGAAGTCTATAGTCGGAAGAACTGTGGGGATCATGGCATACAAGGCACCTTCCCTTTTTAAAAGGGGCGTGAAAACGGGCATACTTCTTAGCCATACCCTTATGGCACCCATAACATTGACCGGGCAAAGCCTTTCTCAAAAGACCCCTACTGGCAGAGGCGTGGGGATCGTGACAAGTGAGACATTTCCCCTTTTTCACGGGAGAATGGAGAAATCTGCTTTGAGAAAACCTTGCCTTCTCTCTTTTGTGACAGGAGTAGCAGAGCCGGGGGGCGGGCTGGCCTAGAAGCCCCGGATAACGGGAAACGTGGGGGGAATGGCAAAGGGCACACTTCCCCCCCCGCACGGGTCCGTGGACCACAGCCTTTCGGAACTCTGCTCTGTTATGACACTTAAAACACAAAGCGGTCTTTCCATAAGCGGAGAAGGGAAGAAGAAAAAACACAAGAAAGAAGGGGAACCATCTCCAACCCATTATGCACCCCCTATGTGGCAGGCTATACAACGTCCTTTCTCAAAGGGCGCATGCTCCACTGGAAGCAGGAGTCTTTCATCCAGTCCACCGTGGGGGTCGTGACACCCCAAACAGCCCCCCGGAGAAGGACGAATCCCACCATGATCCTTGAGGAAGGCCTTTCCTCCCTCCTCGTGGCACTCTGCACATAGCACCCCTGCGGTCTTAGAGAGCATTCCCCTGTTAGAAGAACCATGGGGGCTGTGGCATTGGAGGCACCCCCCTTCCTCCTCAGCGGGAGGATGGGCCACACCTTTGTCCCAGAACTTGGCCACGTCCCTATGGCAGGTGAGACATAAGAGAGGTACCTTCTTCATTAGGAAGGCTCCATGGGTGGAAGCGTGGGGATCGTGACATCTGGTGCAGTTGAGGAGCTTGACAGGCTCATGAGAGAACTTAGCAGAGGCAACTTCAGCCTCCACACCCTCATGGCACGAGAAACAGACCTTACCCGTCTTCTCCCTGAGGAGGGAGGGTTCGTCCCCGGAATGGGGACCATGACAGGCCATGCAGTCCCCCTCTTGAAAGGGCGGATGGAGCTTTGCCCCTTTGGACACCTTCTTCATCTTACCATGGCATTTCCAGCACAACTGATCAGAGTCAGCCACAAGCAGGTTTTCACGGGTAGATCCACGGGGATTGTGACATGAAGAACACCTTCCCTTGGCAAAGGGGAGATGGAGGCTGAACCTCCCCATCTCCTCGCCCACCTTCTTGTGGCATGAGAAACAGGTTTTACCTTCCGGGCCCGCGAGCAGCCCCCTGAACTTGGACTCGTGGGCAGCGTGACACTTGAGGCACTCCCCTTTAAAGGCCGGCGGGTGGCTAGAAGAAAATCCGCTCCTTTCGTGGCACTGGAAACACAGCCTGTTCCTGGACTCCTTCAACAGGGCAGCCACTGAAGAAACATGGGGCTCATGGCATGAGAGGCAATCACCCCTCTTAGCAGGAGTATGAACCACCCTGGCCCCCTTCCCCTTGCCTACCTTGTGGCACCTCCAGCAGAGGGACTCCGGGGATACTCTCAGCAACCCCTTAAATGAGCTGGCATGGGGAGAGTGACACCTGAGGCACTCCCCCTTGGAGAGGGGAGGATGAGCCCCCTTTCGGGAAGCCTCCTCCTCCACCCCGTCGTGGCAGGAGAAACAGAGGGCCCCGCCCTTCAATTGAAGGGCAAAGGGCTTTGGGGAAGAAGGAGAAGAGTGGCAAGAATCGCACTCCCCCTCCACCATGGGAGGATGGGTCCCTTTTTTCAGTAGGGCCTTATTGTCCGAAGAGTGGGGATCGTGGCAGAGGGTGCACTTCCCCTTCACGGGATAGCCGTAATGGGCCTTGACGAAAGAGCCCTCCTTCACATCATGACACGAGGCGCAGAGGTTATCCATGGACATCTTAAGGAGATAGGGATTGTCAGAGGCATGGGGGAGATGGCAGGTCCCACACCCCTTCTCCACGGGGGAATGGACAAACTTCCTGGAGAAGTCAGCCTTCTTGTGGCACAGGAAACAAAACCCTTCCATGGGCGCCTTCAAAAGGTGGGGATTGGGAGAATTATGGTACTCGTGGCACCCTCCACACTTCCCCTCCTTCACCGGTTCGTGAACGTAGGCCTTACCCACATCCCGGCCAACACCCTTGTGACAACGGAAGCACAGCTGGGGTGTACCTTCCTTCAGATACACTCCTCCAATAAGGCCGTGGGGACGATGGCACACCTCACAATCTCCCCCTTCCACAGGTTTGTGCACGTTCCCTTTCGTATACCTGGCATACATATCGCTGTGACAGTCTACGCACTTCTTCACCACCCTCTTCCTAGGGGGAGCGGGAGCACATCCCAAATATAAAAGCACCACCCCCAGAATCAAAAGCTCAGCCAGTCTTCTTACCCGCTTCATCCTTCCTCCCCAACTCTTCCCTTACCCTTTGCCAGGCAGCCTCATTCACTTCGATTTTAGACCTCTTTCTCAGTTCTGACAAATAGCTCCCTTTAACTTTTTCAAATCTCTCTTTTTTTAGGATGTCCAAAATGCTCTTCTTCACCTCTTCGAAAGGCCGCTGTCTCTCTGCTACCCTATCAATCAATTTCACTATGTATGTGTATTTTCCCACTTTAACGGGAGCACTCACCTCTCCTAGAGAAAGGCGAGATACCACCTTCTGCATCTCCGGTGCCATGTGAGTCACGGGAACCCTCTGAACGATGGCCCCATGAAAGGTAAGCTTCTTGGCCACCTCGAAGAAGTCCTCTCCCCTGTTGAGAGCCTTCTCCAACTTCTCAACGAGTTTTTCATCCCCCGTCTGGATAATTGCCACTTTAACCAGGCCGGGAAGCTTATACTCAGAAAGGTGTTCCTGGTAATATTTCTTAGCATCGTCCTCGGACACCTTAACCTTCGGCCAGAAGAGTTGATTTTCCAGCTCCTTTATGATGCGATGTTGACAGTAAAAGCGGTAAACCCACTTAAAAGGAGGTTTTCTCTCATAGTGACGACTCAGAGCCTCCCATGTCGTTAACGTCTGGGATATGAGGTTGCCCATCACCATTCTTTTGATCTTTTCTTTGTCCTTGATGGAAAACTTATATTTCTTTCTAAAGTCTATCTCCCTTTTTACTTGTATCAAAAAATCCTTAACCTTCATTTCAACTTTCCCCATTCTCAACAGGGGCTTATCCATATACTCCTTTTGTGGATTATCAATGTCGATGGACTTTAACAACTTGTAATCTACCCATACGTGATACTTCTTTTTCAATCTCTCAATAAGGGCTAAGGTTAGCCTACCCTCCTGCTCTTTTCTCAACTTTTCTTCTATCCTTCCTTTAACCTTATTAAAGTCTTTGTCGCTACCTTTCTTCTTCTCAACAAGTTCAAGAAGCCAAAATTTTCCCATCCATTCCACTGGACCAATAACCTTACCTTCCTCCATCTTTATCAAACTTTCCCTCACGGAAGCGGGAAACACAAAGGGTCTCCTCCATCCCCAGTCAAAAGCTCTACGATTGTTTTTGGGAAACGTTCTCTTCACTAATTCATCAAAGCTCTCCCCTTTCTTCGCTTTTTCAAGGAAAGCGCTTGCCTCCTTCTCCTTCGGAAACACAACGGCTCTGACGTGAAGGAGAGGAACATATCTCTCTTTATATATTTTCTTAATCTCCCTCGTAGTTACTTTTATCTTCTTATCAACTTCCTCTCTCTTAAGGATCATTAAAGCTCTCACCTCAAGAAATACCCTAACTTTTTTCCTGTAAGAAGGATCTTCAAAAAGCCTCATCCTCTCCCCTTCCTGGAAAAGAAGAAACCAATCTATGAAAGGCTTCAAGGTTTCAGGGAGAGGTGTATCCTTTTCTCTCCAGTTTTCCCACCAATGGACAAAGTCATTCTTAGTATACTTAACCCCATTGATCTTAACCAACCACGGGTTACTCCACGACCATCCATAAGCACTACTCCAAGCAAAAGCCACCAGTAGCAAGGGAATAAATATCTTTTTCGAAATCATTTTTCGCATCCTTCCAACCCCTCTCTTTCCCAATCTCTGAGGACCTCATCACACATTCTTCTAGCAAGAGCTGTTACTGTACTTATCACCCCGAAATGCATTAGCTTTCTGTAATCCCCTCCCCTTTTTCTATTATAGGTGTTCCATATCACTTTTCCGTTCCTGGCATCCCTCACCTCCAACCAAAAGGCCACTTTGGGTTCTATCTCTCTCCCCTTCCTAACCTCTTCCATCTGGATCACTCTACCCGTTACCACCGCATCCACTCCCAAACTCTCCACCAACACCTTATAAAATTCGTAGTCCGGGGTTTGACCAGGCATCGATCTCTGCTGAATTATAACCTTTCTCACATCGCCTTCGCCCACCACCTGGTATCCCCTCTTCGTAACCATCTCGGCCAAAAAAACCCGATAGAGGAGCACCCCACCCATGGGGTATCCACTCTCGTTGGAAAAAGGCAAAATGGCCACCTTGCATACTCTAGTCTTTCCAACCAGGGGGGATTTATAGGTGACGGGCAGACGCTTTCCACAGGCAAATAACGTCAAAAAAAGGGGAACGAGAAAAGCCCAGGTGAAAGGTTTAAAACTCCTCAACCCACTTCCCCTTCTGCTCCTTTTTCTCCCTCATGGTCACCACCTTCAGTGTCTTATTCACCATCTTCACCCTGTTTCCCAGGAGATCCCTCGCCTCAACAGTGCACATCACCTCTTTGTCACCGTTGGCCGGGATTTCCAGACGAGCCGGTAGACCCTTCCCTTCCACTTCTTTCAACAAGGTGCCCTTCTTATCCCTCACCACCAACCTCCAGTAAGACAAAGGAACATCTCCGTTATTTCCATCCACCCTTATCTCCACCCTTTTCCCTTCCCTCAAAGCCTCCACGGTCACCTTGGGAGGGGCTCTCCTCAACAGCACCTGTTTAGAAGCAGAAGCTACATTACCGGCCCTATCCCAGACCCTGAGAGTAATAGTGAAATCGCCCACATTAAGGAGATTCCCCCCACTGGTCTGGCCCCTCCAGACCAGTACCCTGGGGAGGTTCCCCTCACCATGCTCATCAACCACCGTGCCGCCTTTCCTGTCCACTATTTCGATAGACCATCTGGAAAGGGGCTCTGGATGGGAAAACCTGGGCAGCATCACTATGTGATGTCTGAACACCACTTTGCCTCCCAAGAGAACCCCTTTTTTCAGTTCAAGGGCAAAACGGGGCGGAGAATTGTCCACCCAATAGCTGGACAGGAAAAACTCCCGTTTCCGACCACTCCCGTGATTCCACTCAAGCACCAGGCTGACAGGATACCTTCCATCCTCCATGGGAGCTTTCCACTTGGCCACGTACCTGGATCCCACCTTCTCCATAGGTATAAGGCTGCCGCCACTGCCCAGCTTGAGGTAGACCGAGGTCGGGATCTCCCCCATGCACCTTAGCTTCACGGAGCAGGTGACCACCTCCCCTCCTTTCGCGTACCTTGGAACAACCAAGCCTCCCCCGGCGTCACACAAAGGAAGGGCGCTGGCAAACCTCCTCACCCCATTGGGCAATGTGGCCAGAAGATCGTCCAGCACCCTGGGAACAAGATCGTTGATACTCTTTGCATCCCCCAGCCCGAGCAAATGCCTCACATCCCACCTGGAATAGGCCGAAGTCCTTGACCACACCAGCCTGTTTCCATCGGCCTTGATGAGATAAAGGACCATGCCCACCGAGTCGCCAATTCCCCCCCATTGAGTGACGGTCCCTAGAAGCACAAGATCGGCACCTATCTCCCGGTTCATCCCCAAAACATTGAACTCATCGATATAACCCGTCCATCTAATCCTGTGGCGGGCCAGAAAAGAAAGGACCTCTCTTTCAGGGACCATTTCAAATCCCCTCTTTTCCAGCTCATGAAAGAGGACCTTGGTCAAGGGCAGATTAACGGAGTTGGCACCCTGGGAAAGGTCTGCCAGGGGTAACAGGGCCATCCTACCGGCCAGAGCCGTACCGGCGAAAAGCAAAAACAGCGAAGTTACCCTTATGACCCTCCCCAGCCATCCCTTCATTCCAAACCCCACCCCCTATCTCAGGGTGGAGAGGAGCCTCTCCACCAGCTCCATGCTCACCTGGGTCATATCCTTGGGGCTCAACCCCAGGAGCCTTCCCCAGGCACTGTATCCACTGGCACTCCCACTGGCCTGCCACAAGATGGTACCCGTTTGGGCATCTATGAGCCTCAGGGTCAGGGAAACCACTGGGTAGGAATAACTTCCCCTCCTCGCCTCCTTGTACTGATCCACTGAACCAGCCACGAAGGCTTGGACCCCCAGCACCCTGGCCAAACGCCGGGCCACGTTCTTGTCCAAAGAGGTTGGAGCCTCCAGGGCCTCCTCCCTGAGGGCCGTATCCACACTCCCCCTTTCCACCACTTCAAATATCCCCCCAGCCAGTATCTCCGTGCTCACCAAATCCCTCATCCTTTCCGCAGCATGCTTTTCGTTGGTGTTGTTCTGGAAGGGCAGGACTGCCACCCGCTTAACATAACCGACCTCCGCCCCCTCCTTCACATAGTACTTCACCCCTCCGCATCCCAGGATAAATATAACGAATATCAGCAAGCTTAAAAGGGAAAGTCTTCTCATCTTTTCACCTCCCGACTCTTTTAAAACCTGGCAGTAACTTGTACACCAAAGTTCCACGAACTACTGCTTCCTGCTTTACTGTAGGAGTAATCGGTTTTCAAAGAAAAGTGTCTACTGATGGCCCAACTGGCAAAGGTGGTGTAGGCATGGGCTTCTTCGCCCCCGCTGATGGAGTAGGAATACTGAAAGTTAAACTGGATCTTGGACGTGGGGGCCATCCACAGGGTATAGGAGGAACCATAACTGTCAACTTCTTCCTCCCAGTTCCAGCTCTGGGTGGTTCTCAACAAAAGGATATCAGAAACCCTCCATGTGGCAGAAAGCCCCACTCTTTTGGACGTGGTGGTCTCTTCACCGCTGGTCCTGGCGTATTCACCAGTGGCGTCCAACGTCAGGGCAGGGGACAACCTGGCGGTGGTCGTAAACCTCCCGGTAAGACCCCGGGTCTCCCTCCCGTCCCGGTAATTCTTGGAAACCGAACGCACAAGATCGAGACTGGTATTGAGATCGGGAAAGAGGAGGGCCGTGAGATAGAGATTATAGGTGTCGCTCCTGTTCTCCTTCTCCCCCCCCTTGTAACTCTCGGCCCTGCTCACTCCCCCAGAGAGATTCAAGGTGTCCAGGGGGAACGAGGTGGCTGTAAAGGCATAAGTGACACTTCTATTTTCCCTTTCTCCTTCCACCTTGTTCTTGGTCTCACTTACACTAAAATTGGGGGAAAAGTACTTGCTGAGGTTCCAAGCTATATTCCCCGACTGAGAAACGTCTGTGGTATCCAGCCCAGGATCGGGCATGGCCCTATTCATGGAGAAGCTATAGGAGAAGGACAATCTGTCCCGGGGCCTCCATCCCAGGTTGAAGTCCGTCCGGTAGCTCCTGAACTTGCTGGTGACCGTCACTTTCTCCTTCCCCGTCTGAATCTTAATGTAGGCTTCCATCTCCGCCACGTAAACGTCCCCCGAAGAGGGGTTGTGGGAAATATAGAGCTTCACGTACCTGGCCGATACATGGGGAAGCTCCACCTCGAAGCGTCTCATGGTGTGGTTGTAACTGAAAGACAGGGAAGAGGCCACCAGGTCCCAGCTGTTGCCGTCGTCACTCTTGTAGAGATCCCACTGAAACTGGCTCACCCAAGAGTTGGTAACATCGTCCACCGTGTAGACGTAAATCAGGTTCAATTCCTTGTAGTCAGCCTCCAGCCCCAGGTTCTGGTCATCTGTATTCCCAATCTCTACACCGGCAGTGGTGAATCTGTCCCCGTCTATCAAGGCAGGGTTAGATGCGAGGGTCCCCATATCCGGAGTACTATCCACCCCCGAATAGCCCATGGTCATTGAGACCGGTACCAAGGCTGCACCACCATGGGCCTTGGCCTCTGTCTCCGTCCTATTGTAGGAAAACTGCTGGGAGGCCGACAAAGAGAGGCGACCGTTGAAGAGGCTCTTACTGGCCTCCACCTTTCCAAAGTGGTTATAGTTCCAGGTGATGGAATGGGAAACCTTGTCCTCATCCTTAGAATCGCGGTAATTGTAGTACAGTTTGATTATAGAAACGGAATAATTTAAATCCATCCCCCTGTGGGTAGACCTGGTATCGCTATTGTGGGGGTGTTGATCGTCATAGCTGTAGCTCTTCCCATAATAAAGCCTCACGGCAGGCCATTTTCCACTCCAGTTGCCAGACAGATTGGCATCCCAGGTATTGGTGGTGTGGTCGGGACCTTTGGAGTCCAACCTTCTGCTGGATGTACCGCTCACATACAAAGAGAACAGGTCATTACTCCAGTTGAGAGCGAGGGTAGGGTTGACCTGCTGGAGGGTCCTGTCTGCGGTCCTCTGCTTAGCATATCTGGCGGAGCCTGTGAGGTTCATGGTGTCGGTAAGCTCCCTGCTGAAATTGAGGGAATAATTTTCATAAAAAGACCAGGTCTCTTCTCCATCAGAAGACAACTCTTGATACCTCCAGTCCCCCGAAAAACCCAAGGAACCGGCCATAACCGTCAGCGGAGCCAGCACGATCAAGAGCCACGTGACTATGGGAAAAAGTCTACTCATCACCCCTCAGATAAAGAAATGAAGAGCTTTTTTCAAGGACGACTAAGTCAAAGGGAAACCTTTCAACCTGAACCACCTAAAAAACCCGTAAAAAGGTTATCAGAGAACAATAGCGTTTCAAGAAACATGTCTAACTAATAGTAATGATGACTCCCTGCCCTCCTGGGTTATAAAAGCACTGTGCACCAAGAACCCCATTAAGTTCAAAGACTCCAGGGAAGTATTAGCATATCAGAATTGGCTAATATTTTAATATGGAAGCTCACTAAAGTGCCAAACTTTGTCGCCACTTTCCAATTTCTGTCCTTGCCTCCCTTTCTACAAAGAAGTAGTATTCGCGTGGATAAAAGGGCACAAGCTCTAGCAGATTGCAAAAGAAGGAGGTGAATGAGATGAGAGTTAAAAGGTTCCTAGAAGTTGTGCTGACGGTACTTGT
>JAJSAC010000023.1 GCA_024274915.1 Thermodesulfobacteriota bacterium | reverse complement strand
CCCATTTTTGGTCTTATGGGTCAGGGCGAGGCGTTCCGACCGCAGAGATGATAGCTCATAGCTCGTAGTTCATGGTTCATAGCTCATAGTTGCTATCAGCCATGAGCCATCAGCTATCAGCCATGGGCAAGGGAGGAATACCCCGCCCTTTCACTTATCTGAAAGGTAAAGTCTAGGATTCTGAACGCCATACCTTCACCAAGAAGGGATTTTTGGGGGAAGTCCAGGTCTTGGCGATGAGCAAGGCCTCTTTCCATATACCTCTCTCCTGGTAAAACTCCCTCCAGCGGTCAAAACACTCCAGATAATCCAAACCCTGAGGGAATCCACATCTGATTTCTCCTCCCAGGAGCGTCTCAACCCTGGGTATCATTAGGAGGCATTCTAGAGGACGCTTGTGCCTAGGAAGAGTACAACCGTCTTTTCTTAAAAAAATACATCCCCCGGCAGAAAATCTGGGCAAAGGAATGGGTATTCCCATGCAGACTTTCAAGCTCAGGTAGCAATTCTCCAACACCTCGCCCAGCCTCCAATCTTTTCCCTCCAGTTCCCATGCTTGTACGAACTGAAAGGGGTCCAGGTACATCCCAGGATAGGATTTACAGCACAGCCCTCCACACTGGGTGCAAAGCATAGGGTCTTCTCTAAGTAAGGCCTTCCATCTCAGAAGTTTCATTTCATATTCTCCTCGAAGGATGGCGCTTTTTAAAATAGTCCTCCTTAGGTCTTTTTCCAAATCTGTGAGGTGTTGAAATATGAGAGAAAGGAGATCACTCCATCTTGCGTTTACGATTTAAACACATTAATTAAAATAATTGTAAAATATGTGGGAGGTTTTCATTATAGTCCAAGGTGAGAAGGAGGAGAGGTATGAGTAGAAAGATGGCACTCTTTGCCTTTAATGGAACACCGATGTACTTTGTGCATGCCCTACTTAATGCCCTCGACATGAAAGAAAAGGGTTACGACGTGAAGCTTGTGATAGAAGGCGACGCCACTGAGCAAGTGAAAGAGCTTTCAGATCCCCAAAATCCCTTTTCCAACTTGTACATTAGGGCTAAACAAGCAGGGATAATCGATTGTGTATGTGAAGCATGTGCAATTAAGACCGGTGCCTATGAAAGTGCAGAGGCCCAAGGGCTGACTCTGTGTGGAGAGATGACTGGCCATCCGAGCATAATTAGATATATGGAGGATGGGTACCACATTATAGTCCTCTAGCTCCTTGAAAGCTCAAGAGAAGCTCTAAAGCCCTTTGTTGGGATACACTAATAACAGCTGCTTGGTGAAGGTTGTATCTGCCGAAGGGCTTATCTAAGGTGCAGTCCTGTAACCCCCATCTCGACTACATTGCTTTACTCTTGGAAAAAGACTAAAAAGGGTAACATGCTGGATAAAGAGACTATTCTTATAAAAGCCCGGGAGTTAGGGGCACTTGATGCTATTCTGATTCCTACTTCAAGGATAGTGGTGGCTCACTGGGTGAGGCTAAAATGCCAATACGGCTGCCCAGATTACGGTAAATGGAAAAGTTGTCCCCCCTACTCTCCCGACCCTGACACCACCCGCAAGATTCTGGCTGAATATGAAGAGGCGCTGTTGATGAAGTCTATCAGCCATACAAAAGCCACTGACTTAGCTGTGTCCGTCATGTTTTGGCTCTATTCTCAGGGCATTTTCAAGGCTTTTCCCATGGGATCCGGGCGCTGTTATCTCTGTGAAGAGTGCCATCCCTTCGACTGTCGCCACCCTGAAAAGGCCTATCCTTCCATGGAGGCTTGTGGCATAGATGTCATGGGCACGGTGAAGATGGCTGGTTGGGAGAATCACCACCTGGGACAAGGTACCGCCCCTTCTCACTTTTGTCTTGTGCTCTTATGGTAGAAATCGTAAGAATCTGGCTGTCTTGCTCGACTCTAACGCGCCATAAGGCCTGAGTTCTGTGGGGTCCATGTAAAGAGGGCGGAATAAGGAATGCTTTGAGAACGATGTCTTTTAGTGTTCCTACCTGTTAGTCCCCTACCACAATCTTTAAATCCATTCCTTTAAGCCTGTTTTTTATTACGTTTATAGCTGCTTTGTTTATGTCATAACCAATGCATTTTCTCCCCAGCCTCAGCGCAGCTAGACCGGCTGTTCCAGAGCCTATGAAAGGATCCAGCACTAGTTCTCCTTCTTCAGTGTATGTTATAATGGCTTTCTCAAATATTTTAAGAGAGTCTATGGCAGGGTACTCCTCATATTTTTTTCTGAGTAGCCTTTCCCTTGTGCATTTTACAGCCTCTCTCGTAACAGTCTTCTGAACTAATTTAATATCATAAATTCTTTTAAGCCCCTTGTAAATCAAGCTAGATCCAAGGATTTTTGGTACAGAAAATAGATCCCATATTGGCTGCCAGTACTCTTTTAAAATCTTGCTTTTTATTTTTTCAGGTGTGATGTTTCCAGCTTTTTTTAAGACTAAAAGATACCTCAACCTTGGAGGAGCAATGTCTTCTCTCCTGGAGTCGGGTCTTTCATCTTTGGGCAAAAACTCTCTGGAAGTTTTGGGGTAAATGTTTAGAACCTTAATGTCGTATGCCTTAAACCCAGCTTCGACACAGCTTCTTAATATGTCCATGTGGAGAGGGACAATGCCTTTTAGTTCGGTCTCTCCCCTAATGTAAAAATCATGAGCCACTATCGTCATAAATCTGCCGCCTTTCAGCACTCTATAGCATTCTATCCACACTGATGTCAGTTCCTTTAGGTAGTCATTATAGTCACTAATATTACCTATCTGTCCTTTGTTGTGTGAGTAAATTATGTGGTCCCACAGGGGTGGGCTACATACAACGAGGTCAACACTTTCGTCAACCAATGCATCCATGCTTCTAGAATCGCCTATGTAAATGATCACATCGCTCATCTTAGGGAAAAGCCCTTGTTTTATGAATATAGATATTACCTAGCTTTATCATTAAGTTACAGCAATAATTTATCTTTTCGTTCTTGTTCTTAAAGTCTTTTCTTTTCTCGTATCCCAGCATTCTTTCTGCTTTAAGCATGATATCATCAAATCTGCTTTGATCTTTTATATCAAAATCTCTATCGATCAGGTCTACCAGTGATCTAAACATCTCTAGCCTTACTTTAGTGAAGTTAGTCCATATCTCCGTTAAAGATTTGGTATCTAACTTGTAACAGATGTAGTGTATATAATCCTTTAATCTAAATTTCACTTTTGTTCTATTATATGATTTATGCAAGATGAATTTTGCTGTTTCAAATAGTTTGTCATCTGTGTAGCACTTGTTCAATTCCGAGGCACTTAATTTCTTTTTTAGAACGCTCTCGATGGTGTTTTTAATCTGGGGGTCTAAGTCTTTCTCTTCCTTTAAATAGTTTAAATCGTATTTTAGAGAAAAAATATTATGCCAGTTCCTGCGTGACACATTGCTTGATAGTAAATATGACCATAATGCTCTCACTATAGCAGACTCTAACATATCCCTTCTCTCTAATCCAGAAGTTAGCGATCTAATCAAGAACAAGTAACCTATTCTTAGATTGTTTATGGTGGGTGGAGGTGGTGTTTGCTCAAATGCTTTTTCCAAGGCAAGATCTCCCCAAATGACCCTAGCTTGTACAGATACTAGCCTGAGATTAACCAAAGGCTGCCATATAAAAGTGACGCTTAATGGGAGGGATATCCTAATATTTATAAATCTCTTGAAATCGTTTTTGTGTTTTAAAGCTTTAATATAATCAAATAGGTTGTTTATAATAATATATACATCATAGTCGCTAGTCATTATTGCCTTATCATTGTACTCTTTCCATTTTCCTTCGCCAAAAGACAGACTACCATAAATGGCTCCTGTTGATCTTGGCCATACCTTTAGTGCAACTTTAGATATTATAGAGAGATCTTCCATGGCCCTATATCTTAGAGAAGTTGGGGCGTTTTCTGGGAAGAAAGAAAGGGTTTTTATCAAGTCTATTTCATGATTGTTTTTGACCATCACTGAACATCACTCTCTCAGATAAGCTCTTCAGTAAATTTATCAATTAATATACACAACATATAAACCAAGTCAATATTGTACGAAACCCCTTGAACTGGATGGAAAATAATTTTATAAAAGTCTTGTCCAGTAGTAAAGGACAAATTTATAAAAAGAGGTTTTGGGGGTGAGATTTGGACCGACTGGTGGAATTTGTAATGAAGATATTGGGAAATAGTACTACAGAAAGTAAAATGTGTCTCCTGTTCCTGGGAGATATGGAAAGCACTTTTTTATTGGACTTATTAGAAAGGAGACAGCCTGTAATTCTCTTATTAGAAACAAAGTATTTTCACAAGGAAGTCTATGACTACATGAGTTTCATTAAAGATAAGTCCTATCTTGAGATTCAAAATATAAAATGTGAGCTTTCATGCGAAGGATTAGATAGCGGCAAATTTCTACTAAAGTGCATAGATGAAGTGGTTATTCCCTACATGAAAAAAAGCCGTTATGACACTTTAATTACGACAATAAAATGTAAAGAAACTAAAAGAAAGTACAAGGATATTACTATTATATCGCCATTATTGGATATTCCAGAACCTGAACTGTGGCGATACATTGAAGGCAAAGAACTCCCATATTGTAAAATATATGATCTAGGTTACACTAGTATATTCAATTTTGAGGATAAAAAAAGCTCTAACAACGATGAAGAAGTATTGAACAGACTGAAATCGTTAGGATACATTTAACGTCTGGAAAAGCTTAATGGGTAAAAAAGTATTGATATTCGGAATAGATGGGGGCACCTGGAAAATCCTCAGGCCCCTTATGAAAATGGGCCTGCTTCCCACATTGTCCCAATTGGTTGACGAGGGAGACTCGGGAATACTCTATTCAACTTTACCTCCAGTCACAGCCCCGGCATGGACGACCTTCCAAACTGGAGTCAGTCCACTAAAGCACGGCATTATGGATTTTCTCAGTTTCGATAGATCTAAAAAGACCTGTGGTTTGATAAACGCTTCCAACGTAGGGTATCCTACACTATGGCAGTTGGTTAGTAGAGCAGGTATGAAAGTAATATCCATAAATGTTCCAGTCACCTATCCTCCAAAAGAGATAAACGGATACATGATCAGTGGCATTCTTACGCCAAGTACAGAAAGTACCTTCACTTATCCTATCGATCTTAAAGAAGAGATACTGGGTGAGTTTGGAGAATACACTATATTTGTTAGTCATGATGTATTGAGGCTCAAAGGGTTTAAAAAATTCGTTGGAAAGTTAATAGAAGCTGAAGAATTAAGAACTAAAGTAGCTCTTTGGTTAATGAACAAAACAAGCTGGAACTTGCTCATGATTCATAATCAGTCTTCAGACTCTCTTCAGCATGCCGCCTGGCCTTTCATTGATCCAGAAGGAGAAAACTTTAACTTTGAGATGTTTGAAATGTGCATTGAGTTTTATAAATCAATAGACGAGAACATAAACCAAATAATTAACCAGGCGGGAGAAGCTGCTGTTATTATTATGTCAGATCACGGATTCGGACCGTTACAAAAAGTTTTCAATATAAATAGATGGCTTTTGGAAGAAGGTTTTTTAAAACTCAGAACATCAACGTTGAGAAGAGCAGAACAGCTTGTTCGCAAATTAGATAAATACAATATAGCAAGAAAAGTGATTCCAGTAAGGAAGAGAGAAAAGATAAGAAAGAGATTGGACTTTGATCACTATTTGGATTGGAATTTGACAAAGGCTTTTGTACCATACGGAAGTTTATATGCTTGTTTATTTGTTAATTCCAAGGACAAAGGAGAAATAAAAACCATTCTGGATGAGCTGTCAGAAAAGGTGCTTGAGGTCAAGGATCCAGAGACAGGAAACAGGGTAGTGAATCGTCTGATAATGACTGGAAATTATACAGATGGTTCTTATTCTTTCGAGAGATCTTTGCCGGACGCCATTATTGAACCAGAAAATGGGTATTCTTTTAACTCTAGTATGGCTAGAGAAGCCCTCTTTTACACACCTTCGTTCAGGAAAGGGGCTATAGGAAGGCATGAAATGGAGGGGATAGTCATATTTAACAAGGAAATGGCTTTGTCCATGCATATAAAAGGTAAGGATGACTTAAGTATTGGGGAGCTAACACCGATGATTCTCTCGTACTTGGGCATTCCCCTTCCCTTTTATATGGTGGAAGGCTAGGCTTCTCCAACTCATAGCAAGAAGTAAAACCACCACTTAATCCAGGTCCATTGTTATATTTGCAAGGGTGCTCGGGCCGGGCAAGGATCTAGCAATCATATCTCCCTTTCATCCATTACCACCTGTTGTTTGCCGCTGGATGCCTTTATGCCACCAGGATCCATCAAAACCACCCTTATTTCCAAACCCAACTTTTCCGCTAAATCCCGCTCTATCCTTTTGGTCAAGGCTTTCCTCTCCTTAGCACCTGTAAGGACACTTTCTACCTGAACCTCCGCTTGATCCAACCCTTCCTCTCTGTAGAGTCTTATCAGGTAATTGGGCCCTACCTGGAAGGAGAGGAGGATATCCTCCACCTGGCTGGGAAAGAGATTTATTCCCCGCACGATGATCATATCGTCCACCCTACCCTTTACTCGGGACATACGCACCAGGGTCCTGCCGCACTCGCAGGGCTCATAGCTGAGGGAAGTGAGGTCTCCCGTGCGGAAACGCAAAACAGGAAAAGCCTCCTTGGCAAGGGTCGTGAGGACCAGTTCCCCCTCTTGTCCCGGACCTAGCACCTCCCCTGTAGTGGGATCTATAACCTCCGGATAGAAGTGGTCTTCACTGACATGAAGACCCTGGCGGTATTCGCATTCGTAGGAAACCCCTGGTCCCCCTACTTCGGCCAGGCCATAGTTGTCCAGGGCTTTTATCATAAGATGGTCTTCTATCTGCCTGCGGGTGGCTTCAGACCACGGTTCGGCACCAAAGAAGCCTACTTTGAGGGAAAGACTCCTGGGATCTATCCCCATCTCCTGAAGTCGGTGGCCTATTCTTAAGGCGTGGGATGGTAGGCTCACTAGGGCTGTGGCTTTGAAGTTGATCATGACGTTTATTTGTCTAGTTATGCTCATGGCAGAAGCGGGAATGACGGTGGCTCCCAAAAGTTCAGCACCTGCGTGGAAACCGAATCCTCCGGTGAATAGCCCGTAATTGAAGGAGATCTGGACCACGTCTCTCTCTCCCAGTCCCCCTGCCAAGAGAATACGGGCATTGAGGTGGGCCCAGTATTGGAGGTCCCTCTTGGTGTATCCTACCACAATGGGTTTGCCGGTGGTGCCACTGCTGGTATGTATCCTGGCCACATTAGTGAGAGGAACGGCAAAGAAAGCATAGGGAAAGCCCTGGAGAAGGTCTTCTTTGGTGGTGAAGGGCACCTCTCGCAGGTCCTGGAGACTGAGGATGTCGCCAGGTCCCAATCCTGCCCTGTCAAAGAGCTCCCTGTAAAAGGGCACGTGCCTATAAGCGTGGTGAAGGGTAGCCTGGAGACGCTCCAGCTGGATCTGTTCTAGCTCTTCCCTATCCATGGCCTCGTACTTGGGATTCCACATCCACTTCATTCTTCCCCCCTAGTCAAAGAAGTCTTCCCGGGCCCTTCCCAAGTAGACGTCCAGCACCGTGTCGTCCGAAATGAGCATCTCCGTCTCTCCCGAGAGGACGATGGCCCCTGACTCCATAACGTAAGCCCTGTGGGCGAACTCTAGAGCCAGGGGTGCGTTCTGTTCCACCAATATTATGGACATGGACCTCTCCTTCCTAAGTTCTCTCAAGGTTCTGTATATATCCTCAACAATCACAGGGGCCAGACCCAAGCTTGGCTCGTCCAAAAGAAGGATGCGGGGATCACCCATGAGGGCCCGGCCCAGGGCTAACATCTGTTGTTCGCCACCGGAGAGGGATCCGGCAAGTTGTCTCCGTCTCTCAGCCAGGAGGGGAAAGAGGTGATAAACCCACTCTTTGGTTTCTTTCATCCACTTTTTGTCCTTTCTTTTGGGGAATCCTCCCAAGAGGAGGTTCTCTTCCACAGTTAAACTGGAGAAGACCTGGCGCCCTTCTGGAACTTGGATGATCCCCTCTTTTGCCAAAGCGTAAGGGGAAAGCTGGGAGATGTCTCTACCTTCCAAGATAACCTCTCCTTCTTTCCTGACCACCCCGGAGAGGGCCATGAGAACGGAGCTCTTCCCTGCACCATTGGGGCCAATGAAAGCCACTGTCTCTCCTTTGTGGATATGGAAGCTGACCCCCTTCACCGCCTGGATCCGACCGTAAAAGACCTTGAGTCTCCTAGCCTTTAGCACGCCTCTCTCCCAAATAGGCCTTGATCACTGTTCTTTCCCTCTTCACTGCCAATGGCGTCCCTTCGTAAATTTTCTGGCCAAAGTTGAGTACTATGATCCACTCAGATATCCCCATGACCAGGTCCATGTCGTGTTCCACCAGGAAAACGGTGATACCCCTCTCCTTCAGGCCGTGGATAAAACGGGCCAGGTCCGAGGTCTCCTTGGTGGTAAGTCCAGCGGCCGGTTCGTCCAGGAGGAGAAGCTTGGGTTCCAGAGCCAAGGCTCTAGCTATTTCTACCTTTCGCTGTAGCCCAAAGGGCAGTTCTCCTGCCTGAACATGGGCGTAGGAGGTGAGGCCCAGCTCCCCCAAGAGCTCTATTGCCTTCCCCTCTAAAGCCTTCATCTCCCCCCTCACCTTGGGTAGGGATAACCCCCCCGCCATGAAGCCTGAGGATGTATGACGGAATCCTCCTATCATCACGTTCTCTAGTACTGACATTTCTTGAAAGATCTGGAGGTTCTGAAAGGTCCTGGCCATACCAAGGAGCGCCCTTTTGTGGGCTGGCCACTTTCCGATATCTTGGTTCATGAATATGATTTCACCTTCCTCCATAGGGAGAATCCCAGAGAGGATATTGAATAGGGTGGTCTTGCCAGAACCGTTGGGCCCGATGAGAGCCGTGATGGTCCCCTCCTGAACAGTGACGTCCACTCCTTTCAGGGCCTTAACCCCACCGAAGGACCTCTTCACATTTCTGGCATCAAGAATGACCACGGATCTTTTCTCCTATCTTCTGGAGGAGCCCCACCAAGCCTCCCGGGAGAAAAATGAGGATCATGAGGAGGATGAGCCCATTAACCATCACCTCAAAGTCTTCCAGGCGATGGAGAAACTCCGGCAAAAGGGAGAGGAAGGCCCCTCCTAAAAGGGCACCCCAGAGGGAATACATACCCCCTAGAACTATCATAACCACCAGTTTTATGGAGTACATGAAGCCAAAGGTCTCGGGACTGATGAATGTGATGTAATGAGCATAGAGGATGCCCCCCAGAGCTGCAAGAACGCAGGAGAAGACAAAGACCTGGAGTTTGTATTTTGCCACGTCTATCCCAAGGGTTGAGGCGGCTACTTCGCTATAGTGCAAAGCCCTCAAAGCCAGGCCGGTCCTAGATCTCACCAGATTTATAGAGAAGAGAAAAGATAGAATCACCAGGGCCCACACCAAGTAACAGTAACGGCGGGGGGTGTCCAGGTAAAAACCACCTATATGAACAGGTTGGATTCCTGCTAGGCCAGAGGCCCCACCCGTAATGCTTCTGAGTTGGACAAAAAGAATGTAGAGGATGATTCCTAGACCCAAAGTGGCCATGGCCAGGTAGTGACCTTTTAGGCGTAGAGTGGGCCAACCTATCAGACCCGCTACCAGGGCAGTGGCTACTAGGGCCATTAAGGCAGCCAGAGGTACTGGCCATCCTAGATGGGCTGAAAGGGCCCCTGAGATGTATGCTCCCATTCCATAGAATCCCGCGTGGCCTAGAGATATCTGGCCAGCATAGCCCATGAGGAGGGACAGGCCCAAGGCTACCAAGATATTTATGCCCATGAAAAGGAAGACTTCCACGTAGTAATCTCCTGGGAGGATCATAGGCAAGGCGAAGGCCGCCAGGGCTACCACTAGCAAGAGGAGATAGTCCTTTTTCAAACCCGCTCTCCCTTCCCCCGGGTGATGAGGCCTTCAGGACGCCAAAAGAGGACTAGGATAAGAACCAGGAAAGCCAGGGCGTCTTTGTATCCCGAAGAGAGGTACCCGGCACTGAGGCCTTCCATCACTCCCAGGAGGAGACCTCCTACCATGGCACCAGGGTTGTTGCCTAGCCCCCCTATGATGGCGGCGCAGAAGCCTTTCAAGGCCAACATGGTGCCCATGTCATACTCGGCCAGGGTGATGGGGGCGATAAGCCCTCCCGCCAGGGCTGACAAGGCGCCGCTGAAACAGAAGGAGAGGGTGATCATCCTTTCTACTGGCACACCTGCCAAGCGGGCTGCCAGGGGATTTACAGAACAGGCCTGAATGGCCTTGCCCAAGATGGTGAAACCAAAGAAATACCAGAATATGGCCACGGCAATGGCCGTCACCATCAGAACCACTAGCACTTGGGTATTTAGGGAGGCCCCCAGGAAAGCCACGGGTTTCTCGGAAATGAGGGGTTCCACTGCCAAGGCATTCTTACCCCAGACCAACATGGCCCCGCCTTTCAGGACCACCGAGGCTCCAATGGTGCCAATGATGACAGTTATGACTCCCAGGCGTATGAGGGGCTTCACCACTCCATACTCAAAGACCACCCCTACCAATCCCCCCATGAGGAAAACCAGGGGTAAGGAGATAAAAGGAGGCCAGTGGAGAACTTCCTGGAAGGTGTAAAGGAACATGGCGCCCAACATGACAAATTCCCCTTGGGCGAAGTTAATAACCCCTGTGGCATTGTAGATAAGGTTGAATCCAACTCCGGTGAGGGCATAGATCACCCCCATGGTTAGACCGGCGAAGATGTACTGAACCAGCTGGGCCAACTTCACCTCCATCTACCATTAGGAAAGGGGGCCGGGTGTCCCCCGCGCCCCCTAACTAGCCAAAAGGTGATTATTTGGTCAACCGGAAGGTTCCCTTCTCAATCTTAAGCATCACTAGATCTTCCACCGAGAGGCCATTGTGGTCCTTGGGGTTATAGTGGAAAATCCCATCAATACCCACAAAGGCGGCTGTTCTGCTCTCCAGTGCTTCCCTTAGGGCTGCGCCATCGCCGGGCTTAACTTTGCCTTTCTCAAGGGCTTCCACCACCAGCATGAGGGCATCGTACGCATGGCCAGCGAAGGTAGACACCGGCTCTTTATATCTCTTCTCGTACATCTCTTTGAACTTCATGAGTACCTGCTTCTGGGGATCGGTGTCCGGAAGTTCCTGGGCTACCAGAATCTTGCCGGCAGGAAGAATAACTCCCTCAGCAGCATCTCCGCAAAGCTCAACGTACTTTATATTGCCCTGGCCATGGGTCATCACCAGCAATATATCCTTCTTGTCCAGTCCCAGTTGCTTGAAGTTCTTGGTCACTATCACTGAAGTGGGCCCTACACTCCAGTTGATGATGGCCTTGGGTTTTTTAGCCGCCAGCTTGGTGAGCTGGGCCGTCATGTCTCTGTCCTTGCCCCCGTAGGTCTCGGCTCCCACTATCTCCACTCCGTACTTGGCAGCTAGCACTTTGAGGTTCTCGTAGCCATCCTCACCAAAACCGTTGGATACATAAACTATTCCCACCCTCTTTATGCCTTTGTCCGAGAGGTATTTCACAATCCTCTCAGCGGCAAGGGCATTGGTCTGGGGAGTAGTAAACACCCAGGGTTTTACTGGCTTAGTGAGAATCCTGCCCGCCGCACAGCTCACCATGGGTACCTTGAAGCGGGGCTTTTTCTTGTCCAGCTGCAGGGCTTTCATGATGGCCGCCGAGGTAGGAGTCCGGCTAGGACCCACCAGAGCCATAACACCCCTCTTGGTTACCAGTTCCCGAGCCTTGAGGACGGCTGTCTGGGGATCGCCCTGAGTGTCCATGACGATCACTTCTACCTTCATACCGTTGACACCGCCCTTTTCGTTTATTTTTTTCTCCAGAAGCTCCGCTGCCTTCTTCTCGGGGTCTCCCAACCAAGCAGCAGGACCCGTGACAGCAAAGATGGCCCCTATCTTGTACACTGCTTCACCAGCATCTAACCTGGTGGTGCTCCAGACTAGCCCCACTATCAGGGCCAACAAGGCTACAGTTATCTTTTTCATTTTTCCCTCCTTTAATGGTTAATGTCTTAAATTTTTTAGACTTGCTCTGGGAAAAGACCAGATGGGGCCCTACCGGGCCAAAATAAATCGTCCTTTTTCCACTTTGAGCATGACTAAATCCCCTATGGAGAGACCGTTGTGGTCCCGAGGGCTGTACCGGAAGACACCGTCTATTCCCACGAAGCCAGAGACTTTGGTCTCCAGGGCCTTCCTCAGGGCCACTCCGTTCCCAGGTCTCACTTTCCCCTTCTCTATAGCTGTCGCCACCAACATAAGGGCGTCATAAGCGTGACCGGCGAAGTGGGATACAGACTCGTGATAAGCATTCTCGTACATCTCTTTGAACTTCATGAGTACCTGCTTTTGGGGGTCAGTATTGGAAAGGTCTCGGGCCACCAGTATTTTGCCGGATGGTAGCACCACCCCTTCTGCTGCATCACCACAAAGCTCTACGTACTTCAAGTTACCTTGGCCATGGTTCATCACCAACAGTATGCCCTTCCTGTCCAGTCCCAGTTGCTTGAAGTTCTTGGTCACTATCACTGAAGTGGGTCCCACGCTCCAGTTGATGATGGCCTTGGGCTTTTTAGCCGCCAGCTTGGTGAGCTGGGCCGTCATGTCTCTGTCCTTGCCCCCGTAGGTCTCTACCCCCACTATCTTAATTCCATATTGGGGAGCCAGTCCCTTAAGGTTGCTATATCCGTCTTCGCCGAATTCGTTGGATACATAGACTACAGCCACCCTTTTGATACCCTTGGACGATAGATACTCCAAGACCTTCCCAGCCGCCAGGGCATTGGTTTGGGGGGTGGTGAAGACCCAGGGCTTTACAGGTTGGGTGAGGATTCTGCCCGCCGCGCAGCTCACCATGGGTATACGAAAGCGATTTTTCTCCTTGTCCAACTGGAGGGCCTTCATGACCGCTGCAGAAGTGGGGGTCCGGCTAGGGCCCAGTATAGCCATCACATGGTTCTTCGTCACCAACTCCCGGGCCTTCAAAACAGCTATCTGAGGATCTCCCTGGGTGTCATAAATGACCACTTTGATCTTCTTCTCTTGAATTCCTCCCTGTTTATTTAGCCTCTCTACCATGAGCTCTATGGCCTTTTTCTCGGGATCCCCCAGCCAGGCCGCGGGACCCGTAACGGCAAAGATTGCTCCTATTTTATACACCTCCTCCCCGTGGGAGGAGGTAAAAGGAAAGGAGAAGAGGAAGACTCCTAGAAGGAAAATAAAAACCTTTATCATTCCCCTCTTCACCTTGCCCATGCTCCACCCTCCAGAAAAGAGTTAAAGTTCCTTATAAAACACCGGCAAAGGGCAATTCAATAGTTAAAAAAGTTTATTGAAAGCAAAAAGGAAGGTCTGCCCCTGGGATTGCACAAGGAGATGATGGAGAGTATTCTAGAAAAGATGCAGATCATCACTACCCATATAATGGCAGATTTCGACGCCTTGGCCTGCATGGTTGCAGCCAAGAAACTCTACCCTCAAGCCCACCTGGTCTTCCCAGGGGCTCAAGAGAAAAAAGTGCGGGATTACCTAAAGGAGTCCCCTTTCGCCTTGGAATTTCTCAGTTCATCTCAAATAGATCCTCTAGAAGTGGAACTTATGGTTTTGGTGGACACCAAACTAAAAGAACGCATAGGAGATCTGGCCAAGGTGGTAGAGGTGGGCCAGGCCAAGATCCACATCTACGACCACCATCCTGCCCATCCCCAAGACATAGAGGGGGATTTGGAAGTGGTGGACGAAGTAGGAGCAGCCGCAACCCTCCTTGTGGAAATCTTCAAGAAAAGGAATATTCCCCTAAGCCCTGAAGAGGCTACCCTTTTGGCCTTAGGGATTTACGAGGACACAGGTTCCTTCACCTTTAACTCTACAACTCCCAGAGATTTGGAGGCAGCTGCCCATCTCTTAGGTTGTGGGGCAGACTTAAACTTTGTCTCCGATTATGTGAAGCGAGACTTAACAGCAGAGCAGGTCGAGCTCCTCAACGAGATGATCCAAAACACTCAGATCCACACCATCCACGGTGTGGACGTAGCCATTACCACCATATCCCGGGAAAGGTACGTGGGTGATCTGGCCATCCTGGCCCACAAATTGAAGGACATGGAGAACCTCAACGTCCTTTTTGTGCTGGCCAGGATGGATGACAGAATCACTGTTATCGCCAGGAGTAGGATAGAGGCAGTGGATGTGGGGGCCATAGTTGAGGAATTTGGCGGTGGCGGCCATTCTACGGCGGCCTCTGCAGTGGTGAAGGATCTCACCCTGATCCAAGTGAAGGATAAATTGCTAGAGCTCCTTAAGGAGCATCTAGTTGTAGCTAAAAGGGCTAAGGATATTATGACCACACCTCCCATCAGTGTCTCCCCCCAAGTGAGTATCCAGGAGGCGGAAAGGACCATGGTGAGGTTCAATATAAATTCTCTCTTGGTCATGGATAGGGGAGAGCTTTTGGGCATAATCACCCGGCAGACCGTAGAAAAGGCCATTTATCACCGCCTTCACGAAGCCCCTGTCCAGGATTATATGACCACCGATATCCACACCGTCTCCCCTGACACCTCTTTGGAAGAATTAGAGGAGATCATGCTGGAGAAAGGCCAAAGAATGGTGCCCGTGGTGAAAGGGGACAAGGTGGTTGGGGTAGTTACCCGGGGAGAGCTTCTGAGAACCCTTTACAGAGATCTTTCTATAAAACCTAAGCCCTTGAGGATAGGGGGACGAGAACCTTTTGTTAAGAACGTTAAAGTATTGATGAAAGATCGCCTCCCCCGTGACCTCTGGGACGTTGTCCAGCAGGCTGGGAAAGTGGCAGAGAAACTCGGATATAACGTCTTTTTGGTAGGAGGATTTGTCAGGGACCTCCTTTTAAGGGTACCCAATCTGGATCTCGACTTGGTGGTGGAAGGAGACGGGTTGAGATACGCAGACGCTTTGGCCCAGACCTTGGGGGGTAGAGCCAATAAACACGAAAGGTTTAAGACGGCCGTTGTTGTCCTTCCCGATGGGAAAAAGATAGATGTGGCTACGGCCCGGATGGAGTACTACGAGAAGCCCGGGGCTCTCCCGGAGGTGAGGGAGGGGTCCATAAAGAGGGATCTCTATCGAAGGGATTTTACCATTAACGCCATGGCTATAAAACTGAACAGGCCCGAGGCCTTCACTCTTATAGACTATTTTGGCGGTCAAAAAGACCTGAAGGAGAAGGTGATCAGGGTGATTCACAATCTCAGCTTCGTGGAAGACCCTACCAGAGCCTTTAGGGCTGTGCGTTTCGAGCAGCGCTATGGATTTAAGATAGGTGGCCAAACGGAGAGGTTGATAAAGCAGGCTGTGAAGCAGGGCTTATTGAACCGGGTTTCTGGTGTGAGGCTATACTCCGAGCTGAGGCAGATGCTTTCCGAAAAAGAACCCCTGAGGATGGTGGAAAGAATGGAGAAGCTGGGTCTCCTACCCTTCATACACCCCCAGCTTCGCCTGACTCATGAGATCAGGCAGCTATTTGTTCGGGTAGACGAGGTCTTGGCCTGGTATGAACTCCTGTTCATGGAAGAGAAAGCCGCTTCCTGGATCGTTTACATGGCTGCCCTTTTCAAGGATCTCCCCACCAGGGAAGTTAAGGGTCTTTCCAAAAAATTGGCCATTCCAAAAAGGTACGCTAGGGTGTTGATAGAGGCCCATGAGAAGACTCCCCACGCCGTCAGGATTCTGTCTGCTGGTAAGTTGGACCCTTCCCAGGTGTACAGGCTCTTCAAACCTTTGGCCTTGGAAACTATCCTCTACACCATGGCCTACTCTACCAAAGAGGGGGTGAAAAAGGATGTGTCCCTTTACCTCACACATCTGAGGAAGGTGAAAACAGCCCTATCGGGTAAGGATCTGGTGGACATGGGATTGGAACCAGGACCAATCTTCTCCAAGATACTGAATGCCATTCTGGTGGCCAGATTGAGGGGGGAGGTTTCATCCAGGGAGGAAGAGATTGAGCTGGTAAGGGAGATGATAAAAATGGAGGAGAGAGAGGCTATCTCGTGAAAGCCTTCGCAGTCCATGGCCACTTTTATCAACCTCCCCGGGAAAACCCTTGGGTTTGGGAGGTGGAGCGTCAGGATTCGGCAGCTCCCTACCACGATTGGAACCAACGGATCACCAGGGAGTGCTACGAAAAGAATCTGCCCAATTATCCTCTCATCAGTTTCAACTTCGGCCCTACTCTCCTCCGGTGGATGGAAGTTAAGGCCCCTGGAGTTTACAGGGGCATTTTAGAGGGCGACAGGATCAGTTGCAGGGTCCGGGGTCATGGTAACGCTTTGGCCCAGTGCTACAATCACATTATCATGCCTCTGGCCTCCCAGATAGACAAAGAGGTGCAGGTAGCCTGGGGGGTGAGAGATTTTCAGCTCCGCTTTGGACGTACCCCAGAGGGCATGTGGCTTCCGGAGATGGCTGTGGATCTCAAGACCCTGGAAGTCTTGGCCAAATACGGGATAAGGTTCACCATACTGGCCCCCCACCAAGTTCAGATGTGGAAACCCTCGAAGAAAGCGCCTTGGGAGCCTTTTCCGGGATCTTTCTACCCCTTCCCTTTGCGCCAGCTACTGCCCAGCGGGAAGGAGATTTATATTTTTGTGTACCACCGGGAGATGGGTGGGGCGGTGAGCTTCAGTCAGGTGCTAGATAATCCCCAGGCTTTTTTAAAACTCGTAAAGGGCTACCTCTCCTCCTTAAAAGAAGGGTTGCTCCACTTCGCTACTGATGGGGAGACCTTTGGCCACCACCGAAAGAAGGGGGCTGAAACCCTGAAAGTGACTCTAGAGAAACTCATAAACAAAGGGGTTAGACTCACAAACTTTGCTGCCTTTCTAAAAGAGGTTTCCTGGGTTCCCTCTGCTCAAATCCGGGAAAACACTTCATGGAGTTGCGCCCATGGCGTGGAAAGATGGAAGGCAGACTGTGGGTGTTCTACGGGAGGGAAGCCGGGTTGGAACCAGAAGTGGAGAACCCCCTTCAGAGAAGCCATGAACTGGCTTAAAGATCATATTGACAGAGTATTTCAAAAAGAAGGTGAAAATCTTTTTAGGGACCCGTGGGCTACCCTTTTAGACTACGTGGAGGTGATAATCCAAGGTCCAGAGTCACTGCCTCTATTGTGGAGCCGCCACGCCGTCAAGAATTTCTCTCCGGAAGAAAGGGTGAAGGCGGCCAAACTCTTGGAAATGGCTCGCATGGGCCAATATATCTTCACCAGCTGTGGATGGTTTTTTGCCGACATATCAGGACTAGAAGCGGTGCAGAACATGGCCTTTGCCGCCAGGGCCATAGAGCTGGCTCAAGATGTTTCGGGCATCTACCTTGAAGACGGCTACTTGGAGAGACTTTATAAGGCCAAGAGTAACATACCCTCGGAAAGGAACGGGCTGGAGATCTACAAAAAACGGGTACTCCCCCGACGCTTCACCACCAAAGACGTCACTGCCCATTATCTCATCACGTCCACTCTGTCAGGTAAGATGGAAGAAACCTGCTCATTTCATCATCATTTTGTTCCCGTCGAAGCAAAGCGACTGGAAAAAGGTTCTATCTTTTTCTGCTGGGGGAAGGTGAATGTGACCAATCTCGCTTTTCAGGAGAAGGAGGCGTATCTCTTCGCTGTCCTTCAATATTGCCAAGGTGATCTCCATTGTGCACTTAGGCCGTGGAGGAGAGAGGGATGGGAGGAGATCATCGAGTCTCTTGAGTCGGCCTATCGCCGAGGTGTCACCCACTTGGTTAGGGAATTGGACAGGGTTTTTGGTCCCCAGTTTTATGGACCGGATGATGTGATCACTACGATATAGCTTAGCCCTTTATCAGGAGGGTATCTCCCACTCCCACGCCTAGAAGGTTTGCTACCACCTCACACTTGGCCTTAAGAAGGAAGTAAACCCTCCGAGGGGCGTCGTTTAATGTCTCGAAATTTCCCTGTCCCTTGCTGATCACCATGTCTGCTTCCCAGAAGAACTCCTTGAACTCCGGAGTGACCTCATCCAAGAGAGTCCCGGGTGCCCTTGAGCCTGATTCTATGATCTGGGCCACCTTGTCTATGCCAGCTTCATAGGCATCTTCCAGGGTTACGTCGTTGATGATTGGACCTGAGCGTACGGCGAAAAAGAGCTCTTTACCCTCCATCACCTCTAATAAAACCCGGTCGAACACCACTTCACCAGCATTGTCTCCAATATAGAGGACGGTTTGGGCCCTCTGAAAATCCTCCTTGAAGGCTTCATAGTAGCTCACCACTAGGTCTACCTCTCCCCGTATTTCCAAGTTCTCTAGTTCAAAGGATCTTCCTACTCCAAAATCGATGGCGTTCCCCGCAATTGCTACTTTGACGGCGGCAAGAAGGGGGTCATCCGATTGTTCCACCAACTCTTTGAGTCTAGGATAAAGCCCCAAAGCCATCCGGTTGCATTCTCTCTTTTTCGTCCAATAGGGATCTCTCACCCCTGTTTCCTGAGTAATGGTGCCGTAAACTAAATGGGAGACCTTGGGGGGAGGGTCTTTTCCTTCATAGCAAGCCAATTTTTCCATAACCCTCTTCAAAACCTTCTCTTGAAGAACCTCGTCTCTGGTGACCAGTTTCAAAGTGTAGTAAGCCTGCCGTAAAAAGCATGGGTAACACTCGGGATGAATCCTCATGGTGTCTACGCCTCTCCTGTTTTTTAGCCTTTTTACCCTTACCCTCTTTCGGTAACAAGGGGCTCCTTCAAGATTAGAGGCGCCTTTGGGAGAAATTTTTGCACTTTACGCATCTTTTGCATTTTCTACAGTATGGGCCACCAGGTATACTCAGGAGGTATCTATCTTAAAAATCGAACTTAGAGCTTTTGGCATGATTTGATACTCTTTTCTTAAAGAATTGATAAAAACTACGGAGGTGCTGTCATGAAATTGGGAAATGGCGGGATAACGAAAAAAATCTTACCTGTCTTCCTAGCCATCTCCTTTTTAGCGCTCCCCCTGGTTGGGTGCGTCACAACCCGGGAGACTTACCAGGGAGCTGCAGTGGGAAGTGTAGCCGGTGCTGGCATAGGTGCCCTCATTGATCACCACAACCGGTGGAGGGGTGCTGCAATAGGCGCTGCCATCGGTGCTTTGGTGGGAGGAACCATGACAGAGATCAGCGCTAGAGCCGCCAGGGAAGCTGCCCTGGAAAACAGGCCCGTGGTTTATAAAAGCGAAGATGGGCGCACTGTAGTAGAAAGCACTCCTTTACCCGAGGGGAATGCTTCCACCCATTGCCACAAGGTTAGGACTCGAGTCTGGAAAGATGGAACCCTGGTGAAAGACACTGTGAGAGAGGTGTGTGAAAGTGACAAAACAGTGAGGTCTTACGACCCTTACTGATACAAGCTTCACGACCAACCCATCCACCTCCCTTCTTTTGGCCGGCCCTCCTTGGGCCGGCTTTTTTTATTTCCGACCTTGATAAATAACGGCCTAGAAAGTAATCTTTAGTGTGTTATCATATTTAAAAATTTAAATATGCCCATAGGAGGGCTTGAGAGGGAAGGATGCACGTGGCACCTTACGACATGCCGCCTTGGAGACCACCCAGTGAGGCTTACAGTGTGCTTATCAGGGTGACCAGAGGATGCCCGTGGAACCGGTGTGCCTTTTGTGCTATGTATAAAGATATGAAGTTCCAGGTCAAAAGCCTGGAGGAGATAGAAAGGGATTTGAAGGTAGCCCTTCAGCTGTACGGCCCTGATGTGTCTACAGTTTTTATAGGAGACTCTGACAGTCTGGTGACTAAGGTGAATTTCATGGTGGAAGTCCTTGAACTTGTCAGGAGGTATTTCCCCCACCTGACCCGTATAACCTCCTATACCAGGGGCAGGACCCTTGCCAACAGGTCTAAGGAAGACCTGAAACGCCTGAGGGAAGCGGGATTGACCCGTCTCCATGTAGGGCTAGAGACAGGCGACCCTTGGCTTTTGGAGTATATCCATAAAGGGCTTACCCCCCATGAAATGGTCGAAGGGGGGAGAAAAGCTTTAGAAGCAGGTTTCCAGCTATCACTCTACGTGCTGTTGGGCATAGGAGGAGAAAATTGGTGGGAACGGCACGCCTTGGGAACGGCTCAGGTCCTGAATCAGATTTCGCCTCACTTCATCCGTTTCAGGACCTTCATCCCCGTGCCAAGCACCCTCATGCACCAACGCATAGAAGAGGAAGAATTTGAACCCGCTTGCCCTCTCACTGTTTTGAAAGAGACCAGACTCATGCTGGAGGACCTGGAGTGCTCCTCCACCCTTTTGTCGGACCACGTCTCTAATTATGTCTCTATAGAGGGAAGGCTACCCCAGGAGAGGGGGAAGATGTTGGAGGACTTGGACAGGATCATTGCCCAACTGGAGGCTGCTCCCCATCTGATAAAGACCCTTCAGGATAGACACAAAAGGGTGAATCTGTAGCCAAAGGAGAAAAGTCCCTTCCTCCCCTACTCCAGTTCTAGTTCTAGCCTCCCCTGAAGGGGTATCCCTTTCACCACCCTCTTCCCCCTGATGGTAAAAAAGGGGCCGCTCTTTCTCAGGTTGATACCCGCCTTTTCCAGGTGCAGAAGAGATAGCTCCCCTCTGGCTCTCAAGGCTAGGAGTCTTCTGGCCAGCCTGGGGCCTATACCTGGAACTCTGAGAAGCTGATAATAGGTAGCCTTCTCTAGATCCACGGGAAAGTGCTGGGGGTTGGTGAGGGCCCAGTGGGTTTTAGGGTCTAGATGGCGGGGAAGGTCTCCCTGGGAGTCCACCAGTTCATGGGCAGAGAATCCGTAGCATCTCACCAGGAACTCGCCCTGGTAGAGGCGGAGTTGACGCTCCCTAGATCCAGGAAAATGGTTCTCCAAGGGCGTTCCCGCCACGGGTTGGAAAGCCTGGAAGTAGGCCCTCTTAAGTCCGTACCTCTTTTTAAGAGCCTCCACAGCCTTGAGGAAGTGAAGGTCCCTCCCCCCTCCCACTCCCACCACAAACTGGGTAGTGAATCCCACCTTCAAAGAAGTCACGATGGGAAGGATCTCCCCTTTCAGGCTTTTGGACGGTGCTATAGCTTTTAGGGCATTTTCTGTGGGGGCTTCGAGGTTGATGGATACCCGGGAAGCGAACCGGGAAGCCTTCCGGGCAAGGTCCGGAGAGGTGCCAGGCAAGATCTTGAGGTGGATGTAGCCTTTGAAGCCCTCCCCCTCCTTGAGCCTCCGGGCCACTTCCACCATTTTCTCCATGGTGTCGTCTGGATGACAGGGAATGGCCGAAGAGAGAAAGAGGCCTTGAACCAGCCCTTTCTTAAAGAGTTGAAGAAAAAGAGAGACCAGCTCTTCCACACGGAAAGAGTGGCGAGGGGCATCCACAAGGGCGGAAAAGGCACAGTAGCTACAGTCCCTGCTGCACCCATTGGTGAAAAGGGTTTTTAGCAAAGGAACCCTACCTCCAGAAGACCAGGCATAATAGATACCCGGCAACTTCCCTTTTAGCTTCTCCGTGGAGGGCGGAGCACACACATCATAGCTGGAGGCCATGCCTAAAACCTTAAGTTTTTCCTCTACAGAAGAGACCCCAGAACTGATGAGAATTGCCATACCATCCTCTAAAGGCAAGCAAAATTCTTCAGTATCTTCAGACCTAAGCGTTGGCTCTTCTCTGGGTGAAACTGGGTAGCGAAGATGTTGTCCTTCCACACCATTGAGGCGTACTCCACCCCATAAGTGGTGCTGGTTGCCACCACTGATAAGTCATAAGGCACCACATAGTAAGAATGGACGAAGTAGAAGTAGCTCTCCTCTTCCACTCCCTGAAGCAAAGGGCAGTCACTGCGCCACACCTCCAGGGTGTTCCATCCCATGTGTGGTACCTTAAGACCTCGGGGAAAGCGCACCACCCTTCCGGGGATTACGTTTAGCCCTTGAGACACGCCAAACTCCTCACTTTCGGTGAATAGGAGTTGCAATCCAAGACAGATTCCCAGGAAGGGGCGACCTGAGGAGAGAAACTCTACTATAGGCGCTATCAAGTGGAATCTTTTGAGGTTTTCCATGCAGTCAGCAAAAGCCCCTACCCCGGGTAGGACTACTTTACCTGCATGAGCGATGAGCTTTGGGTCCCTGGTAACCACGGCTTGGGCCCCTACACACTCCAAGGCCTTCTGGACACTGCGCAGATTTCCCCTTTCGTAATCCACCACTGCGATCACGGACTAGAGAACCCCCTTGGTGGATGGTACAGATCCCTGGGTGTCCACCACCTTTACAGCCCTGCCAAGGGCCCTGGCAAAGGCCTTGAAGAGGGCTTCTATGGCATGGTGGGTGTTATTCCCATCCAACAGGCGGAGATGGAGAGTGAACCTCCCCCCCCGCACCAGACCATAAAAGAACTCCTGAACCAGCTCCGTGTCAAAGTCCCCAACCTTTGTGGCCGGGAAGGATGCCGTAAAAGAGAGGTGTTCTCTACCCGATAAATCCAAGGCTGCCATGGCCAGGGCCTCATCCATGGGTACCAGAGCTTCACCGAAGCGTCCTATCCCCTTTTTGTCGCCCAGGGCCTCATAAAGGGTCTGTCCAAAAACTATACCTGTGTCTTCCACCAAGTGGTGGAAATCCACTTCCACGTCTCCTTTGGCTTCCACTTCTAAGTTTACATTGGAATGGCGGGCCAAGGTGCTGAGCATGTGGTTAAGAAATCCCACAGGGGTATTTATCCTGGCTTTTCCTGTTCCCTCTAGATCCAGGACCACGGTGATCTTCGTTTCTCCCGTTTTCCTCTCCACCCGGGCTTTACGACCCACCTTTCTCCTCCAGTTTAGCGAACATATCGGCCAGTCTCCTCTCCAGCCGCCTAATGTCTTCCTTAGTGGCCAGTCCTGCCAGTTCCACTAGCCTCTTGAGGTTCCTTTCCAATTTGGCTTCAAAACTCCTTACCCCTTCCCTTTCCTTCAGTTCGTTAAGGTAATCCTTACCCTTTCCTTCTTTCTCCGCCCCCTTCTTGACCAATTGATCCACCTTTTTTCTCGTCTCCTCTTCTAGGGTGGCCAAAAGCCCCAAGCCCAGAAGAAAAGCCTCTCTAAGGCCGAAGCCCTCTTCCCTATCTCTCTGGGTGGTCATTTTCGTACCTCCATTTACATATTCCCCTTTTCTCCCTATAAGTTAAGCCATCATGGAAAGCAAGGCAAAGACCAGGTACCTGGCCGTTTTGATCTTAGCGGTAATTTCTGTGGGGATCATAGCACCTAATCTAGGACAGGTATCTTTCTGGGACCCTGACGAGGCCCGATATGCCGAATGTGCCAGGAACGCCTTGGAACATGGCCGCTGGATAATTCCTTATTACAATGGCCACCCCAGGATAGTTAAACCCCCTCTTATGGTGTGGTTGGTCTCCATATCAAGCCTGCTGGTTGGAGGAGGGAAAGTGACAGAGCTCACATCCCGCGTTCCTTCCCTTTTGGCAGGAGTGGGAGTGGTGGTGACCACCTTTCTTTTGGCCCTAGCCATGCTGACATCTGAAGTGCTGGCTTTTCTAGCGGCCTTTATCCTGGCCACCACCTTTCTTTTCTACAAACAGGCCCGTTTTGCCATCACTGACATGGTACTTCTCTTTTTTATCACCTTGGCCTGCTATGCTTTTTATAAGATCGTGGCGGAAGGACGTCGTAGGTATGTCTGGCTCCTTTATGCCGCTTTGGCTTTAGCCACTATGAACAAGGGGCCTGCTGTAGGGCTTTTTCTCCCTATTCTCATTTTCCTGATTTATCTATGGTGTCAGGGAGACCTGAAAAAGGTGAAACCCCTCCTCTATCCTCCAGCTATCTTCTTTTATCTGGTAATAGTGTTGCCTTGGCCCCTCTTGTTGGGCAAAAAGTATCTCATCAAGTTTTTGTGGGAGAACAACGTCAAACGTTTCGCCAGCAATCCCGGATGGAAGACACCTTTCTGGTTCTATTTGTGGAATTTTCCGACTCATTTTGTCCCTTGGAGCGCCTTTCTGCCTTTGGTGGCTGCAGCCTTCAAAAGAGCCCAGGAGGACCTGGGCGAAGTGGCTTTTCCTTTGGCATGGTTTGCTGTCACCTTTGTCCTCTTTTCCATCTCTGACACCAAGCGATCCAGCTACATTCTTCCCCTCTATCCAGCTGCAGCCATCATGACCGCCTGGGCTATCGGCAAGGGCCTGGAGATGAAAGACGAGCTGGTAGGAATATGGCGTCTCTCCTTCGCTCTCTTCTCCCTGGCCCTTCTGGGCTATGCCCTGGGATTGGTCTATGCCTTTGTTCGACACGTCCCCATGTACACCCCCACTGCTACGGCATCCCTAGGCCTGGTCTTTATTATGGTGGCGTTCGTTCTGTTCATGGCCAAGCTGAAAAACTTCCAAGAAAGCCTGTTACTGGCAGGGGTCAGCGCCCTGGCTTTAGCCATTGGCTACACCGCCTTTTACCAACCCCTTTTCGATGAGTACTACCGATCTCCCAAGTCTTATTGCTTGGACATAAAAGCAAAAGTCGGAACCTTTCCCCTTTACCACTACGGCTCCATTCGGGCCCACGATCTCTTCTACACGGCTAAAGGGATCATACCCTCCTATCCCCCCAAAAAACGGCCCCAAGGGAGTTACTATGTGATGGTGAGAGGTGAGAAAAAGCTGAAAAGGGCCCTCGATAGGTTCCCCGATCTAAGATTAGTAAAGCAGTACCCCTTTAGAGATACAGAAATCGGGCTGTTGAAGGGGGAAGGGAAATGAAGATCTCTGTGATAATCCCCACCTTCAACCGGTTAAAGACCATGGGAGTCATACTACGAGCTTTAGAAAGACAAACCCTATCCCTGGAAGAGTTTGAAGTGATCACTGTGGACGACGGCTCCACCGATGGGACACTGGAGATGCTTCAGAGCTACAGGGGCCCTTTAACAATAAAAGTAGACTCTACGGGTTTGCCCCCTAAGGTGTACGGCACCCCCAGGGCCATGAACCAGGGTATAAGGCTCTCCGAAGGCGAGTACCTGGTTTTTCTCGATTCAGACATGGTGCCCAAAGGCGACGCTCTGGAAAGGCTTTTGGAAGCCCATAGGAAGTGGGAGACGAAGAGTGAAAAGGTCGCCATAAGGGCATGGTGGAGTCGTCGTCGCCATCCTTTGAAGATGTGGATCGAAGGGACCTCCCTGTCCCGCTATTCCCTAGATGGGGCTTTAAAGAGGGACAAAAAGTTTCAGAAGCTCTACCGCTGCAGGGAGGGACTCAGGCCTCAGGACGCTCCCATAGCCTTCTTCTCAGTGAGAAAGGACTTGGCAGTCCAGGTGGATGGCTTTCCGGAGCATATCCAGTGCTACGGCATAGACTATCACTTCCAGGAGAGATTGGTGGGGCTGGCTGGGGTAAGAATCGTATTTGAACCTTCCGTGTATGCCGTCCACGGTCCCCTACCCGGGGATATCAAAGCCGACGCTTACAGATGGACCCGACGATTCAGGGAACAGTACCTCAAAGAAGGTTGGAAAGGCCTCTCTTCTTCAGAAAGCAACGATAGGATGCCATGAGGCGCCTTTGGGTTCGAAATAGGCTGAACCTTTCGGCCCGTCTTCCGGCCATCTTTCCAGCCTTCCGAACCATGGCCCTATTCAAAAGGAGAGAGTTAGAAGCCTGGGCTAGGGCCTGAGGGTCGCCTACGGGCACGAGAAAGCCTTCTCTACCCATCTCTACCACTTCCCTATTTTGAGGAATGGAACTCACTATCATGGCCAGCCTCGATGCACCGTATTCCAGGAGAGTGTTGGGAAACCCCTCGTTCTCCGAGGGAAGGACCCCTATGGTAAACCTCCCCATCTCCTCCCACACCTTTAAAACGTAACCTGTGAAATCTATCCTCTGTCCCAAGGCCAACTCCTGAGCCATCTCTTTGTATCGATTTTCCCTCTCTCCCCCTCCAACCAGCTTAAACTTCACCGGCACAAGAATAGAGCTCATTATGGCTGCCGCTTGGAGAAAAGTGTCCACTCTCTTGTGCCTTACCATGCGGGCCACCATTCCCACCAGCCATGGATCCTGGAGAGGCGGCTGGTGCTCAACCCTTGCAATTCCGTTGTAAACCACCATCATCCGATGGGAAAATAGTTCTAGCTCCCTGCTGGAATGTTCCATGACAGGGTAAGACACGGCCAGAACCCCCTGGGCCTTCCGGGTGGCCCAGGACTCCAAGAGCTTCTTCCGCCGGCTCAGCCACCTGTAGAGAAAATGGTGTTGTACCACCACTGGAACCTTCGCCCCCAGGGAGGCCACCACCACGGGAAAAACAATAGAACCCATCTTGTGGATGTGGACCAAGTCGTAGCCTTCCCGGGCGATAACTCTTGAAAGCTTTGCTATTCCCAGGGGGCTGTACTTCCAGCCCAGGTCTACATGGAGTACTTTGACGCCCAACTCCTTGAAATGGGGCTCCAAAGCTCCACCCCTTTCTAAGGTACAGATGTGGAGCTCCATCTCTTTCAGGAGGTGAGGGGCGAGGCTCAAAAGCTGACGCTGGACGCCCCCTATTCCTAGATTATGCAAGACCCTGAGCACTTTCATGGTTCGGCGCCGGGTTTCACCTCGGCATTGACGAGAGCTATGTATAGGAAAAGGAGAAAGATAAAGGGCTGCTGGAAAAAGTTGGTAACAAGGCCGTGAACCATGAGGGCAAGAATGGAGAAAAATGCTCCCGTCTTGGTGAAAAAGACCTCCCCGTCCCCAGGTTTCACCTTTAAATAATTAAGGAGGCAGACCCCCAAAAGGGTCAAGAAAGTCAAAAGTCCCAACAACCCTGTCTCCAAGGTCACCTCCAGATAGGTGTTGTGGGCATGGCTTTTGAAGGGCCTGAGTCCCCTGGAGGCAAACCACTCCTCACCCATGCGTTTCAGGATAACTCTGGGGGTCTTCCGTCCGTATCCCCAACCCACGAATGGTCTTTCCTTGATTAAAACCATGGCCGTCTTGTAAAAGTCCCTGCGATGGGTCAAAGACCTCTCCTTTTTAGCCGACTCTTCCAGGTGAACAAGGCTCATGAACCTCCTGTAGATCTCGCCCTTGCGGGGGAGAATTATAATAGCCGTCAGAAAGACGGCGGCCAGGATCGTGACAGTCATCAAGACCTTCCTGAGTCTTACGATCACGCCCAGAACGCCCGTGAAGGAGCCTACCCAAGCCCCCCTGCTCAAGGTGAGAATCAGGGAGTAACCTGCCAGGAAAAGAAGGACTAGAGCCAAAATACGAATCATGGTTACCCCCCCTACCACCAGAGAGATGGAGAGGGGTATCACCAAGTCTAAAAACTTCCCGTACCTGGTATGATGGCCAAAGATGCCGTAAAGGGCGTGCCTCTTTCCGTAGTGACCGAAGCTGAGAACCACTGCCACCATAAAAGATAAAAGGAGTACCAGGGAGAGCTGGATGAGCCTCTTTCTGGTGGTGACCATCTGGGAAGCCGACAAGTATAGAATAGCCACTAGGACCATATCCTTACGGAAGTAGGTCATACTTTTGTTTAGGTTTATGGAGAAGAGGCATGAGACGAGGACTATTGCAAGAAAGGCCAAGAGAGCTATAATTCCACGATCTAATTTGAACTCTTTGAAGGCCATTCTCACTAGAAGGTAAAGGGACAACCAGACCAGCAAAAGGCTGTTGACCCAGGAGGGTAAAGGAAGAGGTATAATAAAAACCACCAGCAGAAAGGTCCACCAGCTGATCTCGTAAAATCCTTCCCTCCAACGGGTTTCCTCCCAGCCCATCTCTTCCTCCCAACGCTGAAAACGGCCCCATGAAGGAACAGGGTGCGCTTGACGGTTCCAGGGTGGGCACAATATCATCTTATAATGCCGTAAACAAGCATTAATACGTAGATCAGGAGCAAGGCCAGTGGAAGGAAACCCACTCCTTTTGGAGTACATTAGAGAGCGATTTGGCGGTGGGGGACTGAAGGTAACACCGATTGGCAAGCACGGAAGAGCCTTCGTCCTCGCAAGGAGAGGCGTCCCCTCAATGGTAGTGAAGGCAGTGGGGAGCGAGGGCAAGTGGAGGCGCTATATATGGGCCAGTGAGTTCTTAAACTCCAAGGGGATTCATGTTCCCGCTATGGCTTTCCCTCCCCAAGCCCTATACGAAAAGAACCTCTTTTTGATTTTCGAGGACTTCGTAGTGGGAGAGCCCCTTTCCAAAAAGGAACTTGATCCAGCTACGGTAAAGGAGGTGGTGAGGGCCGTAAAACGCCTCCACTCCGTCGAGGGGGAGAGATGGGGGATCCCAATCAGGAAAATGAAAAAAGATGGGTTCTACAGGCATTATTATAGAAAAATGCGGCAGGTCTCCCAGCTAGACGTCCAGATCAGGGAAAAACTGGTAGGGTCGAAATGGGTGAAGAAACTGGTGGACAAGCTGGACAGTGAGGAGAAAAGCTTCCAAATGACCCACGGGGACCTTCACGGAAATAACATAGTGCTGGGGGATGGAGTCCTATTGGTGGACCTAGTGAGAAGCGGTTTCGGTTCCTACGTTAAAGATCTGGTCAGATTGGACGTGTGGGAGAGGAGACAATGGGGAACCAGGAGGATTTTCGACGAGTACACAAAAGGGCTTAGAGATGAGTCCTTGGAAGAGAAGCTCAAGCTCTTTTACTTGGGGGAGTACATCAGGAGAAGACACGTGGAATGGATCAGGGAAGAGTTGATGAAGCTATTGGAGAAGGGAGAACTCTCTTGAAGCCTTCTTCCAAAGTGGTTCATGTCCTCTTTGGTTTGAGAATTGGGGGCATGCAACGTCAGCTGGCCAGACTGTTGCCCAGGTTGAAGGCTGTGGGGATGGAGACGGAAGTGGTCTGTTTCTCAGAAGGGGGACCCCTGGTCAGTGATCTGAATGGAAAAGGGATAAAATGTTACTACATAGAGCTGGATAAAAAGGGCTGGTCACCCAGAGCCTTTCTCAAACTACTCACATTCTCAGCTAAGATGAGGGAATTGAAACCCCAAGCCCTTCATCTCCACGGGTATCCGGGAAACGTGAAGGCGGCTCTTAGCGCTCTAGTCCTCAACGTGCCCTACATATTGCACTACAGGAACGAACATGAAAGGGGAGGATTCCTGGACCAGATAACTGAGAAGTTTGTCGTTAGCAAGGCCTCCGCCGTAGTGGGTGTCTCTTATAGTTCCCTAGTTTCCGTAGAGGGCAGGACCGGCATCCTTGGAAGGGACTCCCGGGTAATACTAAACGGAATAGAAGTTGGAAATGGACCTAGGATTGGAAGGCGGCGGGAAAGGAAAACTGTGGGACTCGTAAGCCGAATGGCAGCCCAAAAGCGGATAGAAGACTTTGTTCAGGCTGCCTCCATAAGTAGCAAGATGAGAAGGGACCTGGACTTCGTCCATGTAGGCGGTGGCAGGGCCAAGAAAGTAAGAAAACTGAGGAGACTCGTAAAGGAAAGGAAAGTGATCCATTATAATCTAGTGGGGGAGTTAATGAATCCCAAGGAGATCATGAAAGACTTCGATGTGGGGGTCCTGACCTCTGAGAAGGAAGGCCTCCCAAATGTCCTGCTGGAGTATCTTTCTCTAGGTATACCCACAGTAACCACGGACATAGCGCCCATAAAAGAGGTGGTAATTCACGGAAAGACAGGTCTACTGGTGCCTCCGAGATCCCCCAAGCCCCTAAGCAGAGCCTTTCACCTCTTACTAGATGCCCCCCTTCTCCGGAAGAGGTTGGCCGTCTTCTCCAAGAGAAGAGCCACCTTTTTCAGCATGGAGAAGACGGTGAAAAAGACCCTTGGACTTTACAGGTCCCTCCCTTCCTTTCCTCAGGAAATGGATAGCCCGTGAGCGGATTCCTATCCTCTTTTCTTTGTCGACCCAGAACCCCTTTCCTCTCAGCAAGGTCTCTATTTCCCTGTCCCATCTCCACCCTCCTCCCTGGGGAAGGAGAAACCATAGTCCTTGTACTTCTGACAGGTCCATCCTGCCTCTCTTCACTATCTTGAGGAACTTTTTGGCATCCATGCACCTCATGCGCTCCGCACCGCAGCTCAGGTAGTACCTTTTGTAGTACTTGTACCAGTTGACGATCACCAGTTCCCCGTGATGGTGATTCCTGATCCAGGACGCAGCCTCTCTCCAGCTGGCTTTGAAGGGCTTGCTGTAGTAACTGGTGGTGAGGTAATAGCCCGTGACGACCACCCACACCCCGGCCAAAAGGAGGGAATTGCGAAAAGATAGCTTGGAGAGGGGATAGGCCATGAGCAGGCATACCAGGGGAAGCACGGGCAGGAGATATCTCACCTTCCACATGGGCCGTCCTGTAAGGGATTTGAGGGCCATCAGCACTAGAAAGATTCCTATAAAGGACGCCATGATGACAGCCCACCTCCTCCACTGGCCATCCACAAAGGCTAGAACTGCCGTTGAAACCAGTAGACCCGAGAAAATCATCTTCTGCCATAGAGAGGTGGCTACCAGGCCTACCACGAGGGTGAGGATACCAGTAATCCCCAAGTGGGGGCTCATTACCGGTCGGTTACTGAAAAGGGCTTTGTGGACAATAACGAGATAAACCACCATGAAAACCACCCATACTCCCAAGGACTTGAGGATATCGCCCAAGGGCGACTTCCCGGGATCCCTTTTCGAAGTGAGTGCGTAGATGAAGGCTACCAAGTACTCGCCGAACAGGAGGAAGATGAAGACATAATGGGTAACGGCCCCCAGGATGTTAACCAAAGCCAGGACACGCCATTCCTTCTCTTCAGTTTTGCCTTCCAACAATCTTATGAAGAGGGCCACCGAAAGAGCGGAGAAGGCCAGGAGCATGGTGTACCCCCGGGCCTCTTGGGCGTACCTAACAGCGCTCGTGTTAAATATCAGAAAAACCGATGCGAAGAATCCCAGCTCTGGCGAGAAGAGGCTTCCCAAGTAGAAGGTGATGACGACGGCCAGCACTCCCCACACGACGGAAAAGGACCTGAGGGCCACTTCCGATACACCAAAGACCTTGGCCCATATCCAGACCAGCCAGAAGTAGAGGGGTGGCCAGGCGTGGTAATGCATCTTCCAGCCCCTTTGGGTCCTGTAGAGGGTGATCATCTCGTCCAGCCAGTAGCTGTTACTCCCCAGCCTGTAGGCAAACACAAAAGAAGCTGTAGCCACCAGAACAATTAGCATTATAGCAACCTTTTTGCGTTCCACCATCTAAAGGTTCTCCAGGAATCCTTTAAGAGAGAGGGCTTTATGGGGCCATCTGTATAGCTGCGCCATTTTGCGGGAGGTCTCTCTGAGTTCTTCCACTTTTGAGGGACTGTACCCCACGTCCATGACAGCGTCCTTTAAGGAGTCTCCATCCCCGAAGGTAAAGTACCTAGCTCCCCTCTCTCCCAGTATCTCTTTCACCGAAGGCAAGTCTGGAGCCAGTATAGCCGTTCCCACACTGGTGTAGTCCGCCAGTTTTATTCCCTCGTTAAAAGCGATAGCCACTTTAAACCTTTTCAGTTCCTTGAGCAGGTTTCTGTATGGAACGAATCCGTGAAGGGTAACTTTGCCTGTGTGTTTCCCTTCCCTTTTTAATCGAGCTATCTCTTTATCTCCCCCGCCAAAGATGTGGAGATGGGCAGGTAGCTCTTCTTCTCTTATCAGCCTTATCAGATCCAGAAGTTCCCTCTTGATCCCCACGTAAACGATGTGGAACCCCTCCAATGAAGGGGACTCTCCCCCTCCCGTTTCTACAGTCCATCCGTACCACAACCGCAGAGCCTCCGTGCCCTTCTTTTTCACCAACTCATAGGTGGAACCATGGGCACATACCACCCCGTCCAGCCTGGAGATGACCTTGTCCAACCGATGCTTGTCCTCCAGCCCCCTCTCTATACCTGTCTCCGGGTCGTTTTTGTAATAGAGGGCTTTCCTGTGGGTCTCGAAAACCACCGGCCATGGAAGTGAAGGCTTGTATCTCAAGAGCCTCTCTATCCACGACAGGCTTCTGGAATAGAATACCCCCCTTCCTCGCCTCACCTCTCTCCAGATCCTTAAGTTATCCACCTCCTCTACGGCCAAATGGCCTTCCACTCCGTAAAATCTGAGGGCCTCCTCTTCAGATGAAGTCCTGATTCTTCTGACGACTAACTTCACTTCCATGCCTAGGGCAGCCAAGGCCGTGCATGTGTAAATTATCTGCACACTATGGGCTTTAGAGGAAGGAAGCTCCATATTGGTGAGGTAGATCACCCTATACCTGGCCATCCCCCACCCCATCCAAAAGGGAGAGGTAAAGTTCTCTAGTTCTCCTATACATCACCTCTATGCTGAACCTACTTTGAACCCTTCTCTTACTTTCTAACCCCATTTTTTTAAGGGAAGCGGGGTGGTTGAGAACTGAAAGTATGGCTTCTTTCAAAGCCTCTTTGTCTCCAGGTGGCACCACTATCCCTTCCTTCCTCCCGACCAGGGCCTCTCCAGTACCACCGACATCAGTGACCACGGAAGGCACACCTGAGGCCATGGCCTCCAGAACCACGTTGGGGAATCCCTCCTTGAGTGATGGAAGAAAGGATACACGAGCCAGGGAGAGGAGCTGGGGGACATCGTGCCTCTCACCCAAGAAGACGGTCCAGGCCAGGCCCTCTTTGAGAGACAAATCCTCCAACTCCTTTCTCATAGGCCCTCCACCCACCACCAAGAGTCTGAAAGGTGGGACAAAAGGGGCTGCCTCTTTAAGGACTTGGAAAAGGAGCTTGTGGCCCTTCCAAGGCATCAGTCTAGCCACCACCAGAAGGACCTGGATGTCTCCTTCTATCCCCATCTCTGCTTTCTTGGCTCTTCTCCTTTCCAGCGAGATGGTCTTGAATTCTTCCAAGTCCACTCCGTTGTAGACGACCACCACCCCTTCAGGGGATACTCCAGTTTTGTCCACCACGTCCTTTTTCACTCCTTGGGAGACGGCTATCACCCCGTTCCTCAAAGGACGAAGGAGACGGTCCATGAAGACCTGGCGGGAAGTATCCCAGTGGTCTACGTTGTGAACATTGGAGATGACCACGGGTACCCCTGCCAGTCTGGCCGCTAAGGTACCGGAAATGTTGGGCCGGTACATGTGAGTGTGGACGATGTCCACCATTCTCTTCTTCAGGTAAGTGGCCAGCCGATATAAACTCACGGGATGTAGTCTCCCTTTGAAAGGGATGACGGTGACGGGTATGCCTGCTTCCTCAAAGAGAGGGGCCAGCTTCCCCCGGGAATGGATGCAGACCACCTCTACCTCGAACTCACTTTTCAGCTTTTTGAGAATGGCTAAGAGTCGTTTTTCCACTCCCCCCACGGGAAGATAGGAAACAATCCGGGCCACTCGAGGCTTCATTTTTCTCCTATCCTGGGATACACCTCTTTCTGGGCTCGCTCCAGGTCCTGGGGGAAATCTACCTCGATCCAGGGAAGTCCTTTCACGTCCACGGCATAAATGGGATGAAAGAAGAGCATTTCCCGGAAGGCGGCGGGAATCCAGCGGTTCACCTCACCCTTGTCCACCATATCCTTGACCACCTTCTTGAGAACGGCAAGAGCTCTTCCCTTAAAAAGGACTACTCCCAGATTTTCACCATGGGCTCTTTCGGGAGGTAAGTCTTTCCTAATGTCCACCACCCTTGGTCCTTCCAAGGCCACTTTCATGGTCTCTTCATCCAGACGGGCCCCCGTGTCTATAGAGAGGACTCCAGAGTACTCCGAGGCCAGAAGCCTTTCCACCACCTCCTCTGGGAAGAGGACATCGCCGTTAATGACAAGTACCTCTTCTCCCAGACGCTCTAAAGTGAGATAGAAAGAGTAGATGGAGTTAGTGTTCTGGTAGTCCTCGTTCACGACGTAAGAAACCCGCCCTCCCAGAAGGGCTTCTATCCTGTCCTTGCCATGGCCCACCACCACCAAGACCTCCTTCACCCCTACCCTCTCCAGGAGTTCCACCTGGTGCTCAAGGATAGTGAGGCCTGTGGCCCCATTCAGAGGGAGCAGTGCCTTGGGTATCTCCAGAGTGAGGGGCAATAGACGCCTCCCCTGCCCTGCCGCCAGGATCACCGCTTGAAGACTCATTCCAATCCCTTTAGCAATCTATCCATTAAGGAGCTCTCTTATCACATCCACGGCCTTCTGGGTAGCCCGACCAGGATTATAGAAGAGATGACTAGCCATACTCCTTCTCACCTCTGAATAAACCTGAGGATGGTCCTGAGCTTCTATCAGGGCCTTTTTAAAGCTTTCCCTGTCCTTTACCAGGGGGCCAGCAGCGAAGCCCCAAGTCTCCAGGTCTACGGTCTCCCCATAGCGCCTTTCGAAATCCGGCGCCTGGAGATATATGATGGGTCTGTCCAAAAGAAGGTACTCGTTAGCCACAGAACTAAGGTCTGAAACGAGGAGATCGCTGGCAGCCATAGCGGGGACTATGTCAGGATCTCGATACACTACCGCTCCCCTGCCTTCCCATTCCTTCATTCTTGCCCTCCATTGGGGATCCCGAAGAGAGTGGTCATGAAGCTTCACCACCAGTTTGAGCCCCATCTCCAGGGTCACGTCCACCACCATCTCCCCCCAAACCTTCAAAGAGGACCCCGCCCCCCATGTGGGGGCATAGAGAGCCACTGGACCCTCCTCGTCTAGCCCCAAATAGGTACGGGCTTTTTCTCCAGTCCAAGTCCCATCCAGAAGGGGGTCCAGTTTGGGCATTCCTACCCTAACTATCCGCGGGTCATTTTCTTTCAATATTCCCTTTTCTATAAACCGCTTTTCCATGTAGGGGCCAATGATGAATAGACGATCGTAGGCCAGGAGCTTGGGAGTATAGGCCCGGCCCTTGAACGAAACTCCATGGAAGGTATGGATCTTCCAGCGGCACCTCTTGCCCACCACCATCACATCGGGAGAGAGGTAGACCTCCAAGGGAAGGTGAGAAGCCAGCCAGGGAGGCACCAGTTTCACCTCGAGGCCCAAAGGGGAGAAGAGGTCTCCCCCCTCCCCTCCTTTGGGGGGCTTCACTGTGCCCCAGATGGGCGTTTCCTCTTTCAAGGCCACGTAGATGGGTCTCAGATACACCACGTTCATGGGCACCCGGGCGAAAAGGAGAACGCCTCTCACGCCATCACCTCTCGGTAGAGAGTTTCCACGATCTGGGCCCTTCTGTTATCGGGGAAGATCTTGAGGGCCAATCGTCTACCGTTCGATCCCAACTTCCGGGCCAGGAGGGGGTTGGAAAGGAGAGAAATAAGGGCCGTGGCCATGGCTGCTCCATCCCCCACGGGAACCAGGAGGCCCGTCTTGCCGTGGATAACTGCTTCGGGGTTTCCCGAAACCTCGGTGGAAACCACGGGCCTGGCCATGGCCATGGCCTCCCTAAGTGATCCGGTGAGTCCTTCGCCTTTGGTGGAGGCACATACTACCACATCCATGGCAGCTATACACATTTCCACGTCATCACGGTGACCCGTGAAGTGGGCCATGTTCCCCAGGGGAGCCACATCTTTGGAGAACTTGGATGGCTTACCTCTTCCCACCATAAGAACGTGGAGTGCCTTCAGCTTCTCCGAAGCCATCCTGCAGGCCTCCAGGAATAGCGGATACCCTTTCTTGCCCACCAAGGCAGCCACCATGCCCACTACAGGAAAGCTGAAAGGTATGACCAACTCTTCCTTTATCTTTTCCCCTCTAACATCAGGGTGGAAGCGAGCGGTGTCCACGCTGCCGTAGACCACTACCACCTTCTCCTCGGGTATTCCCTCTTCCACCAGGACCTTCTTGACAGCATGGGCCACGGCCACCACTCGAGCCACGGCTTTGCTCCTGAGGATAAAAGGAACCATGCCCTTGGGCCGGTAAGTGGTTCCCCTTTGGGCCACCAGGGAAATTCCTGTGCCCCAAAGGGAGAGAAAGGCAAACCTGAGGGCAAGGTCCCTATGGGTATGAACCAGTTGAAAACCTTCTTTCAAGACTATGCGGCGGAGGGCCAACATAGGACCGAGCCCCAGAGATTCTAGGGGCAGCGCCGTCACCTCCACTCCCCTTTCTTCCAGTATAGAGGCCCCCTCCACATCCTTCACCCTCTCCCCGTTGAACACCGCCTTCACCTTGTGTCCCCGGGTAGCCAAAGCCGCCACCAATCTCGCCATTTGTACAGCCCCTCCCCGGGTCACTGCACCGTGGGTAGCCACATGGAGGATCCTCATGGCTGCTCCTCCCCTTGGTTAGAGGTATGAGGCCTCAGCACGGCTTCTAGTATAACGTACTTCAACTTCTTCTTTTTTCGCTTCCTCATGTCCCACACTCGCACCACCTGCAAGCCGGGGAGCCCTCGGTAGAGCTGAGGCTGGGATGTGAGAATGGCCACAGTGCCCCTGAAGCGTTCCCCTTCCAGCTCCTTTTTCATTTCCCCGTAAGGCACGCGCACTATGTAGGGAATGAAGGAGAGATAGAAGCTGTCGTGGCTGTCCACGTCCTTTACCCCAGGGTATTCGAGGATAAAGGTCTTGGGTCCCTTCAGAGACCGGTAGTGCTTCAGAAACTTGCTGGAAGGCAGCTCCCTGTGCCTGGTGATTTTTGAACTGGCGTAGAGGATGTTGATAGTGAGAAAACCCCCTACCAGGAGCGCCACCGTGGCCTTCACCAACACTGAAGGGGTCAAACGGAATGCCTCCGCCACGTAATAGGAGAGGGATAAAGCGAGTATGGGATAGACGGGGTAGATATACCTCTTCACCTTCAGGGCAGGGATGCTTACAAGTACCAGATAGCAGATGGCCGCAAATAGAAGAAAGGCCGCCACCTGGTAAGCTGTTTCCTTCCTCTCCCTTTTCCGGAGAGACCTGAAAGAAGGAACCAATTGCATTAGGGGTGCTGCCAAAATTGGGCCCAGGTACTTTACTAGGATGCCCAGATAAAAAAGGGGGCCTTTGTAGTATTTGGCCCTGGATGAGACCTGACCTAGGGCAGGTCTCACAAATTCATCCTTCAGCAAATGCTTTATGCAAGCTCCGTGGGTGGAGAAATAAACGAACACCAGCCAGAGGAGATAGCTCACCACGGGCACTATAAAGAAGAGTAGAAGAGGCGGAGACATAAGATGCTTTAGCCCTTTTCTGAAAGCCACTGTTTCGGCGAGGATGATGGACGGATACACCGAAAGGAGAAAGATATCTTTGGTCATGAGCCCTACCATAACTGCCAAGGTGGCCAGAATAATGGCTACCTTACTCCCTCGGAGCCTATACCAGAGATATCCCAGGAGGGCAGAGGCATAAGAGAAGACCACCAGAGAATCCTGGGTACCCGACCGGAAGCAGTGATTCAGAATAATAGGCGGAAAGGCCAAGACAATTAGGGCGGCCAAAACCCCTGTCTCCCATCCCAGTAGGCTGCCACCAACGATTAGCAAAAGAAGAATGGTGGCCATCCCCAGGGAAGCGTCAATGATGCGTGCCGTCCACTCGCTCGGGGGAGAAATTTTGAAAAGGAGGGCTTCGACCCAGAACTTGAGGGGTTCTTTACCCCCACAATAGAGGTGCATTTTGTTCTTGGTAAAGGACTGAATGCACAGGGGGTAGAGGCGTTCCTTCTTCAGTAGACACCTGGCCACCATGGCATGGGTGGCTTCAGAGCTGATGAGGCTAGTGCCTCCTAGGTTGTAGAAGAAGAGGTAGGCGGCCAGGGCCAAGGTTCCCAAAACCAAAGCCACCCTGAACCTGTTGGCATCTTCCATCAACCCCTTCCCTTCTCCAGGATCTCCTTGTAGAGCTCCTCCACCTTCTCCACAGACTCCTCCCGGGTGAACCTCCTACTAATTCTCCTCCAGGCGTTGAGACCCATTATCTTTCTCACCTGGGGCGAGCGCACTTCTCCAAAGGCTTTGTTCAAAGCTTCCACGTCCCCGGGGGGGACCAAAAGCCCTGTCTTGCCTATTGCCACTACCTCGGACAGGGCACCCACAGTGGTGGCCACCAGAGGCTTGCCCATGGCCCCCGCCTCCAAAGCCACCCGGCTGGAACCTTCGGAGCCCAGGGAGGCAAGGACCACCACATCCAGGGCCGCCAGCACCTTCTCCACCTGGGAATGATGCTCCCATAATGCTACCCTATCTTCCAAACCCTCTTCCACCAACCACTCCCTCAACTTTCTATAAAGGGATTTACTCTTAACCCTTCCCACCACAAGCCCATGGATACAGGAGTCTTTTGTCATGATCCCCCCTAGAGCCATAAGAAAGTAGGCCAACCCTTTCACCCGGGAATACCTGGCAACACTGCCCAGCAGGATGTCATCCTTTTCCATGCCCAACTCCCTGCGCACCGCTTTGCCATCCACTCCAGGGTGAAAGCGATCAACGTCCACACCGTCGTAAACCACCTGCACCTTTTCCGGCATCCAGTTCACCCCCGAAAGATACCTATCTCCCACGGCATGGGACACAGCTATCACCGCTGCCGTTCTTCGGAAGAGAAGCCGGTTAAAAGGATGAGACTTGAGGGATACTGGCACGTGACGGCTCCTCACAAGGGGGGCACGGGCCATGAAAGAGAGGAGAAGGCCCAACCAATAATCAGGGGACGAATGGGTATGGATGATGTGAGGCTGGAACTTGTCGACAAAGGGCTTGAGCTTCTTCAAGTCCTTTACCCACTGGTGGACTCTCATACCCGGGGCCATTTTGATGCCCGTGATAAGCTCCACCTTGTCCTTGTCCTTTAGGGATTGATAAAGGAGGCCCCTCTTGAAACAGACCACGGCCACCTTGTGGCCCCGGTCTGCCAGCCCCTCCACCAGGGATAGGGTGCTAGCCCCCGTGCCCCCTTTACCCCTGATGGCCACCAGATGGAGGATTCTAAGAGCGGAGGATTTCCCCATACACCTCCTCCACCTGAGCCACGGTTTTCCTTAAGTCGAAGAGGGCCTTTACCTTATCATAGCCCTTTTGTCCCATCTCCCTGCGCCTGGCCTCGTCCTTCAACAACGCTACCACAGCCTCCGCTAAGGCTCTTACGTCCCCCGGAGGTACCAGCCAACCTGTCACCCCATTTTCCACCACTTCAGGGATGCCTCCCGTCCTGGTGGCCACTGTGGCCTTGCCCATAGCCATGGCCTCTATGAGGACCCTGCCAAAACCCTCCTTAGCGGAGTCCAAAGAGGGCATAACAACCAAGTCGGCGGTGGCATACAGAGCTGGCATATCCTCCCTGGCACCGGTAAACACCACCCTCTCCCCTACCCTCACCTCCCTGGCCAGGGTCCTCAGATCCTCTATCAGCCCTGTCTCTTGACGAGAGGTCTCTCCCACGATGGTCAGTACTGCTTGAGGCACCTCTTTGACCACCCTTTCCATTGCCAAGATAGCTTCTCTCTGGCCTTTGGTGGTATCTACCCTGCCAGGGAGGAGAACTATGAGAGTGTCCTCCAGCCCTAGCTCTCGGCGGACAACCCGGCCAGATATCCTGTCCCTGGCAAAGGTTTCTAGATCCACCCCGTTGTATATGACCCTGTAGTCTATGCCAGCATCCTCCAGGGGCCTTGCCACAGCCCTACTCACGGTGATCACCAGATCCACTCTACCCAGTTGGTACTTTCTGATCTTCTCCTTTTCAAAAGTGTTCCGGATATGGGTGATCACAGGGACATTTAAAAACCTGCCCAGTACCGCACCATAGGGGGTATCCCACAGGGTGTTACAATGGATGAGGGCTATCTTCTCCTTTTTGGCCTCCCTGTAAAGACGGTGAAAAATGAAGGGTAAACTGGGCCAGGTCTTGGCTTTACGCCACATGCCCATCTTCACGGTAAAAAACTCCACACTGGCACCGGCGAGCCTCCGGGTAAGCTCCCCCTCCCGGGATACAACCACCAAAGGCCTGTAGTTTTTCAAACGGCTGGTCAAGCGGTAGAGGCTTTCCGGTGCCCCTCCATATCGTGCCACTCCCTGGATATAGAGTACCGTTTTTTTCAATGATACCCTCCAGATAAACGAAGAGAGAATGCCTTATATGGAAGGTGAGGGTCAAGGAGAAGAGAAACAGGACTTCCCCCAGTTTTACCCTTAGGGATAGGGGCGGGGCGTTCCGACCGCAGAGATGATAGCTCATAGTTCATAGCTCATAGTTCATAGCTCGTAGTTCATGGTTCATAGCTCACAGTTGCTATCAGCCATGAGCCATGAGCCATCAGCTATCAGCCATGGGCAAGGGAGGAAT
>JAJSAC010000022.1 GCA_024274915.1 Thermodesulfobacteriota bacterium | reverse complement strand
TGGATATGTTCTGGTTCTCCGTGGGTGATCTCCACTGTCTCTGGGGTTACTGGGGCATGATTCGGGAGGTCTCCGAAGAGAAGAGCCTGGAGCGGCAGCTCATTAAGGCCCAGCGTATGGAAGCCATCGGGGTGTTGGCGGGGGGGATCGCCCACGACTTCAACAATATTCTATCTGGGGTGCTGGGGTTTGTGGAGCTCTGTCTGGATGAGGTGCCCAAAGGCTCCCAGGTCTATGAGAGACTCACCATGTGTTTGGAGGCCCTGAAGAGGGGCAGCGGTTTGGCTCGCCAGCTCTTGGACTTTGCCCGGGCCCGGGAAGATCAGATGCGCCTCCTGGATCTGAACCTGTTGCTGAAGGAGCTCTCCAAGATTTTAAGGGAGACCCTTCCCAAGATGATTGAGGTGGAGGTGCAGCTTGATCCCAAGCTTAAGTTTGTTATGGCAGATGCCTCCCAGATTCATCAGGCCCTTCTCAACCTCTGTATCAACGCCCGGGACGCCATGCCCCATGGGGGGAAGCTGTTGTTGAAGACGGAAAATGTCACCTTGGAGGAGGAGGATCCCCGTTTGGGTCTTCTCCCTGGGAATTATGTGGTACTCACCGTTTCCGACACGGGGTACGGTATGGACGAGGAGACGGTGAAAAGGATTTTCGAGCCTTTCTTCACCACCAAGGAGGAGCGGGGAACGGGTCTGGGTTTGGCCATCACCTATTCCATAGTAAAAAGCCACGGTGGGGCCATCGATGTGGAGAGCCAGGTGGGGAAAGGTGCCACTTTCAGGCTCTATCTTCCCGCATCGGAGGTTGAGGAGGAGAGGGGCGGAAGGGACGCCACCGCCTCCTTGAAGAAGGGTAAGGGCAAGGTGTTGGTGGTGGATGATGAGCCCATGGTGAGGGATTCGCTGGCGGCCATGGTGGCCAAGCTGGGATACCAACCCATCAAGGCTTCTTCGGGGGAGGAGGCCCTGGATATATACAAGGGAATGGGCAAGGAGATTGTGGCTGTCCTTTTGGATCTCTATATGCCCGGCATAGGTGGCATAAAGACCTTGGAGGAACTTATGAAGTTGGATCCCAGGCCTAGGGTGATCATCTCCTCAGGTTACAAGGACAAAGAGCTGGAAGAAGCTGTTAGGGAGATGGGTGCCCTGGCCTATCTCAACAAGCCCTATAGCCGGAAGGAGCTTTCCGAGATCCTGTGGAAAGTGGTGGGCGGTTGAAGGGTTACCAGGGCTTCTTCAGCAAGGGTGGATCTTTTTGGGAGGCAGGGTTCCTATGAAGGGTGCCTTGGTCGTTTTCTCTGGGGGGTTGGATTCTACCACGGCGCTATACTGGGCCAGAGAGGCCTTCGACGAGGTTTATGCCCTAACCTTCTTCTACGGTCAGCGCCATGCCCTGGAAGTGGAGATGGCCAAGAGGATCGCAGAGAGGGTGGGTGTCAAGGAGCATGGTTTCTTGGAGGTGGATCTGTTCCAGGTGGGAGGTTCGGCCCTCACCGATCCTTCCCTTGAGGTTCCCCTGGACAGGGAACCCACCGGGGGAGGAATCCCCGTCACCTATGTTCCTTTCAGAAACGGTATCTTTCTCTCCCTGGCTGCCGCCTGGGCCGAGGTGAGGGAAATTGGACACTTGGTGGGGGGTTGGAATGCCGTGGATTTTTCTGGTTATCCCGACTGTCGGGAGGAGTTTCTAAAGGGCATGGAGAAGGCCATCAACCTGGGGACCAAAGCAGGGGTGGAGGGAAGGCCCTTTCACATCCACGCTCCCCTTATCCGCCTCACCAAAAAGGAGATAATCGCCTTGGGCCTCTCCATGGGGGTGGACTACTCCTGGTCCTTGTCCTGCTACCAGGGGAAGGAGGTGCCCTGTGGACGCTGTGACAGTTGCATCCTTAGGGCCAGGGGATGGCGGGAAGTTGGAATTATGGACCATCTCCTGGAGAGGCTTGTGAGGGAGGGTAAGCTGTCTGGGGGGAGGGTGCTGGGTGGATAAAATTGCTTAAAGGGGCCCGATTGGTGGGTGAGGTGTTGACATGGCGCTGTGGCGAATTTATATTCTACCTCCGTAACATATCACAGTTTGTGGTTCTTTCAAGCTCTTAAGCGCGCCCATAGCTCAACTGGATAGAGCACGGGACTACGGATCCCGGGGTTGGGGGTTCGACTCCCTCTGGGCGCGCCATCCAAGGGAGATAATGCAGATCTACTTCAACGAAAGGATAATTTGCAACTTCATGGAAGAGGCCCTCGAGGAGGCACAGAAGGCTTACTTTCTGGGCGAGGTGCCAGTGGGGGCTGTTATAGTGGACGGTGAGTATAATATTATCGCCAGGTCCCATAATCTCAGGGAGACCTTGGGGGATCCAACGGCCCATGCAGAGATTCTGGCTATTAAGGAGGCGTCTAAGAGGTTGGGGGATTGGAGACTGTCGGGCTGCAGCCTCTTCGTCACTTTGGAACCTTGCATCATGTGTGCCGGAGCTATTATACAGTCGCGGATCGACTATCTCTTCTTTGGAACCAGAGATCCCAAAGCAGGGGCCGTGGTCTCCATGTATCGCATCTTGGATGATCCTCGGTTCAACCATAGGGTGAATTATTGGCCTGGGGTGTTGGAGAGGAGGGCTTCTATGATGCTGAAGTCTTTCTTTTCTGGTCTCAGGAGTAAGAGGAAGGGAGAGGTGGCCGAGTGGACGAAGGCGGGTGACTCGAAATCACCTGACCCCTTTTAAGGGGTCCGTGGGTTCGAATCCCACCCTCTCCGCCATCCAAGTTTCGGTAAAGTGCAACAAGTAGTGAAAACTATCATGTCTAAGCAGTAGAAGGAGTGTTCAGATGGGAAGGAGCGATACTGCTGTTGTAGAGGGTCTCAATCTGCAGGAACTCAAAAGGATGACTGTCTCACAGCTGGTCAAGCTGGCCAGGGAGTTAGGGATTTCCGGGACTTCCGGCCTGAAGAAGCAGGAACTCATCTTTCGCATATTGGAGGGACAGGCCCAGAAGAACGGTCTCCTCTTTGGAGAGGGGGTCTTGGAGGTGTTGCCCGACGGGTTTGGTTTTTTGAGGTCCCCTACTTACAACTATCTTCCCGGCCCCGATGACATTTATGTTTCTCCCTCTCAGATCAAGAGGTTTAGTCTAAAGACGGGAGACACTGTGTCGGGCCAGATCCGTCCCCCAAAGGAGGGGGAGAAGTATTTCGCCCTCCTCAAGGTGGAGGCCATAAATTTTGAAAGTCCCGAGGTAGCCAGGGAGAGGATCCACTTTGACAACCTCACTCCCCTCTATCCCGATGAGAGGATTGTCCTGGAAACGGCCCCAGACAATCTCTCCATGAGGGTGATGGACCTCATCACCCCCGTTGGCAGGGGCCAGAGGGGACTTATAGTGGCACCTCCCAGGACAGGTAAGACGGTTCTTTTGCAGAATATCGCCAATTCCGTCACCACCAACCATCCCGAGATCTACCTCATAGTCCTTTTGGTGGGTGAAAGGCCCGAAGAGGTGACGGATATGCAGCGCAGCGTCAAGGGAGAAGTGGTGAGTTCCACCTTTGATGAGCCTCCCCAACGCCACGTGCAGGTGGCTGAAATCGTCATCGAGAAGGCCAAGAGGCTGGTGGAGTGCAAGAGGGACGTGGTGATCCTTCTGGACAGCATTACCCGGCTCACTAGGGCCTACAATGCTATGGTCCCTTCCTCGGGTAGGGTCCTTTCCGGTGGTATAGAGGCCAATGCCTTGGACAAGCCCAAGAAGATATTCGGCACGGCCAGGAACATTGAGGAAGGGGGGAGTCTCACCATCATTGCCACGGCCCTTATAGAGACGGGCAGCCGTATGGACGACGTGATCTTTGAGGAGTTTAAGGGCACGGGTAATATGGAGCTTCATCTTATCCGGGCCTTGGCTGACAGGCGCATCTTCCCGGCCATTGATCTTCAGAAGTCGGGAACCAGGAGGGAGGAACTCCTCTTGTCTCCCTTTGAACTCAACCGGATCTGGATTCTCAGGAAGCTTCTGGCCACCCTCAGTCCTGTGGAGGCCATGGAGTTTCTTTTGAACAAGCTGAGGGGGACCAAGAGCAACAGGGAGTTTTTGGAATCCATGAGTGCCTGAGGAAGCCGGGGTATGGAGATTAGGGTCAGGTGGAGGGGCCTGGACAGAGAGACCCTTACTCTCCCCGGGGTGAAGCTCAGGTACCTTCTCACCAAAGAAAACATAGACTTTCCCTTTCCCTGCGGTGGTGAGGGGTTGTGCGGTCGCTGCAAGGTGAAGTTTTTGGAGAACCCCCCACTGCCCACCCGGGTCGAGAGGCGCCTCCTTTCTTCCAAGGAACTGGAGGAGGGGGTGAGGTTGGCCTGTTGTGCCGTGGTGGAGGAGTCCACAGAGGTGGAACTTCTGGGAGGGGGGACGGTAGTGCCCCCCGATTTCCTTCTGGATCTGGCGGACTTGGCCGTTTCTGGCCCTCCTCCCCGGGAGGGGGCCTTCTCCTGTGCCTTGGATCTGGGGACCACCACCCTGGCCCTTTCCCTTTTGGAAGTTACCCGGGGCTCCCGGGTTTCTGTTGAGGTAATGACCAATCCCCAGAGGATATGGGGAGAGGATGTGGTCTCAAGGATGGGGGCTTCCTTGGAGGGAAAGGGGAGAGACCTGGCCGGGGTCATCTGGGACCTCCTTTTGCCCAGGCTGGCGGGTGCTTCTTATCTGGTGGTGGCTGGCAATGCTGTTATGGAGACCACTCTGGCAGGATACCCTGTGGATTCCCTGGCCCGCTATCCCTTTCAGGCCCCTTTCCCAGGAGGGGAATGGCGGGAGAAGCCCTTTCCCCATTACTTCATGCCCCTGGTGGGCAGGTTCTTGGGTGGAGATACGGCGGCCCTCTTATTGGTGCTGGATCTTGTTGGAGCCGAGAAACCAGCTTTGGTTTTGGATTTGGGTACCAACGCCGAGGTGCTCCTTTTGACCCCTGGAGGGATAAAGGCCGCCTCAGCCCCTGCTGGTCCTGCTTTTGAAGGGGTGGGTATATCATCGGGGATTGGTCTTTCCCCGGGGGGCGTTACCCGGGTGGAGATGGGGGGGGGAGAGTTGATCTTTCACACCCTGGACGGTGGTCCTCCCAGGGGCTTTTGTGGTTCGGGACTCCTTTCCCTGGTGGCCTTGCTCCTCAGGGAGGGAGTGTTGGAGCCTTCCGGGAGGATAAGGGAGAAGGGGGAGCTGGCCCCATTCTGGAGGGATAAAAGGGGCGAGGCGGGTCTGATCCTGGATGCGGGGCTCATCTTGACCCAGGAAGATATGAGGAAGGTCCAGCTGGCCAAAGCCGCTGTGGCCAGTGCCTGGCGGGTACTCCTTTCCTTGGAGGAGGTGGAAGGGGAACTCGCCCTTTACGTGGCCGGGGCCTTTGGGTCCTCTTTGACCCTGGAGGACCTGGTGGTCCTGGGAATGGTGCCCTCCCAGGTGAGGAGGTTTGTCCCTATGGGCAACGCTTCTCTTTTGGGGGCTGAGGTGGTGGCTCTGTCCCATTCCTGCATGGAAAGGGTGGAGGAGCTGGTAAGGGGTGTGGAGGTGGTGGACCTGGCCCTTTGGGAAGGGTATCAGGAGGTCTATCTGGAGTGCCTGGGTTTTTCGGGTTGAGCCATGGAAATCAAGGGGATAGATGAGCTGGGTCCGTGGTTGAACTCCCTGGTGACCCTTTATCTAGAGGCTTATCGGGGGTTGGAAGAGTATGCCTATGCCCGTCTCAAGGATGTGCGCCATTACTTGAAATGGCTCTACAAGAGGGCTCCCAATTCCTTCTTCCTGGCCTTGGAAGGGGGAAGGCCTTTGGGATTTATAGTGGCCGATGCCCAGTGGCTGGAGGAGGGGGAGCCCATAGGTGAGATCCACGAGATTGTGGTGGCTCCAGGTGCCAGGGAGAAGGGGATAGGCAAGGCCCTTATAGAGAAGGCCTTAGAGCATTTCCGGGAGAGCAGATTGACCAAGGCGGGTCTCTGGGTGGGGGAAAAGAACCTTAAAGCCAGGGACTTCTACCGCCATCTGGGCTTTGTGGAGAAGGGGAAGGTGGGCCGCTGGATCAGGATGGAGCGCCCTCTCTGAAGGGCTGGAGACCAGTCAGGTCCTCCAGATGGTGGTTCCCTTATCCTCGCCTGAATCGTGATGGAGGGGAAATGGAAGGGATAAAGAAGCCCAGCTTTCTGGTCTTGGCCTTGCCTTTCAGCCTGGTCAACGGGGTGGTGTGGGGAGTAGGCATCATGGTCATCCCTCTGCTGGCCGGTGACTCCACTAAAGCCGGGGTGGCCTTTGGTATGATAAACCTGGGCATAGCCATGGGAGCCGTCATGTGGGGGCTCCTTTCTCGGTGGGTTCAGGTGAGAGCACTGGTGTTCGTCAGCAGCTTCCTCTCTTTTGTGGCGTGGGTGGCCATCACCATGATGCATAGAAGGGCTCTGGTGCCACTGGTTTTCCTCTTTGGTGTTGCTTCGGCAGGTATCTTTGCCTTGTCCAGCGTGGTGGTCACCCAGGTTTACGAGAAGGACCAGTGGGACAGGTACATCTCTTTGATGCAGGCCTTCATGACAGGGGGCACGGTGGTGGGACTCCTCCTCACGTCCGTGTGGTCAAGTCCCATTATAGGCGTTCCCCTGTTGGCTTTGGGGTTTATTGGATACATCCCCCTTCACGGGTATGGTATGGGGAGAGGGAGGAATCATCTCCTCCATCCCGGGTGTCTTAAGCCCAAGATGCACTTTTCTGAGCTTTTTACTGGCTACTTCCACCGGCAATTCAGGCCTCGGCACCTCTTTCATCTGAGGGACAGGGAGCTCTTCAAGCTCAATTTGAGATGGGGACTGGCCCTTTTGGCCGTTGCCCCGGTTTATGCCATTTATCCCCTTCTGATGAAGCACTCTTTTGGCGTGAGCCCGCGCCTCTCTTCCCTGGTGTATGCTGTGAGCACGGCTATAGGGGTGTGCCTCTTCATAGTGGCTGGCAGGCTCTCCAAAAGGTTTACTTCGACCATACCATTTAACATTGCCATATTTCTCTATCTGTTCACTTTTCTACTCATGATGGCAGGTTACTTCTTTAAAATAGGGGCCCTGGGGGTGGGGGGATTCATGCTCATGATCTTTGCCTGGTCTTTCATATCCGTGGGTATGAATGTATCTGTGGTAGAGATGCTGGACGGGAGCAAGAGGGCTGAAGCCCTGGGAGTGGCCAACGCTATTCAGAGCCTGGATAACGTGATAGGGGGCATGGTGGGCGGGGCCCTGGCCTTCCACTATGGAGAGGTCTCCATCATGGTGCTGGGGCTGCTCCTCTCTCTTGCGGCCCTTTTCACCGGACTAAAACTGAGGAGGTTTTAAGTATGCTTTCTAAAAAGAGAGTGCCCGTGAGGAAACACATATCGGCCACCTATGCCACCAGGGCATTTGTCAGGCCTATTCCCCGGTACGAGGTTCCCGAGGAGGGTGTAGGTCCCGATGTGGCTTATCAGCTCATCCACGACGAGATGAATCTGGACGGTAACCCCGCCCTCAACCTGGCATCTTTTGTCACCACCTGGATGGAGCCCCAGGCTGAAAAGCTCATCGTGGAGACCATGAATAAGAACCTGGTAGACCAGGAAGAGTATCCCCAGACGGGGGTCATCCAGGCCAGGGTGGTGAACATGCTGGCCAGGCTCTTCCATGCCCGGGAGGAGCACCAGTTTGTGGGGACGGCCACCATAGGCTCTTCTGAGGCCATTATGCTGGGGCTTTTAGCACATAAGTGGAGTTGGAGGAAGAGACGGGAGAGGGATGGAAAGGGCCCTTCCAGGCCCAATCTTGTGGTGGGGGCCGATGTCCACGTGGTGTGGGAAAAGTTTGCTCGTTACTTCGATGTGGAGCTCAGAATCATCCCCATGGAGAAGGGGAGGTACACCCTGGAAGTGGAGAAGGTGAGGGGGGCCATAGACGAGAACACCATATGCGTGGGTGCTGTCTTGGGTACCACCTTCACGGGCCAGCTCGACCCTGTGGAGGAACTCAACGACATGCTCCTGGAGGTCAAGGCCGAGATGGGCCTGGATATACCCCTCCACGTGGATGCGGCCAGTGGTGGTTTCTTGGTACCTTTCCTGTATCCCGAGTTTCCGTGGGACTTCAGGTTGGAGCAGGTGAGGTCCATAAACGTGTCGGGTCATAAGTACGGTCTGGTCTATCCCGGGGTGGGATGGCTCATCTTCAAAGATAAAAGGTACCTGCCAGAGGACCTCATCTTCTATGTGAACTACCTGGGCAGCCAGGAAGCCACCTACACTCTCAACTTTTCCCGGGGTAGTGCCATGGTTATAGCCCAGTACTACAACCTGTTGAGGTTAGGTAAGAGGGGCTACGAGGCTATGGCCAAGAACTGTCTGGCCAACGCCAGGTACCTGGCGGAGAGGCTGGAGGGAATGGGAATATTCCATCTCACTCACCGGGACGTGGTGCTGCCTGTGGTAACCTTTTTCTCTGAGGCGGTGGATGTCTACGGGCTGTCCTGCACGCTCAGGGGTAGGGGGTGGATTGTTCCCGCCTACAATCTTCCCAAGAACGCCGAAGACGTGAACATTATGAGGGTGGTGGTCAAAGAGAACTTTAGCAGGGACATGGTTGATATGCTTGTCTCCCATATAGAAGAGGCCCTGGCCAAGATGAAAGGGGGGAAGGCTTTCACGGAAGGGACAAAGGCCGGCAACCAGATCCACACCAAGATATGCTGATGGGTTTAAGAGAGATCTTCCA
>JAJSAC010000003.1 GCA_024274915.1 Thermodesulfobacteriota bacterium | reverse complement strand
TATCCAGCTTAGGTAAGGCTTGGGTAGCCATGTAAAAGTCCAGGTCCTCCGACGTCCTCGTTCCTCCGAAGAAGACCCTGATGGCCGTACCGCCCTGAAAAATCAGGCTGGAACCCAGCTCCCTGCAAACCTCTGCCAGGACCAGAATCTGGATCAGCTCCCTGTTTTTAGATTCCATGGGATCAACCCCTTGCTTATTGATATGCATAATTTATCAATTCTGATAGATTATGCAATACAGACCTCTCGGTAGATCGATAACAAAGAAGCCCTCCAGGACGCGGGTTTTTAGGGGTGGTTAAAGGAGTGTCCCCTTTTCTGTGTGAATCTCCCCTCGAATAAAATTGCAAGCTGGGTATAGACCCAGGGCCAATCTTGAAGGGGACGGGGCCACTTCCTCTCCAGCTCCATTGTAACTGTCTCACTTCCCCAGGTAGGCGTTGGTTATGTCTATCCTGGCGTGGCCCAGTTCATTGCTCACTTCTAAGCGAATTTCCAGATCCAGAGATTTCACCTCCTCTCGCGAAAGGCCCGTTGCCTCCCTGGCATATTCCATCCAGTCTTCTTTCTCCAGGCCTGTTACCACGGGTGCCTTTAGAATTGTCCCCGTTTTTTCCTCCCAGAGAGAGCTGTAAAGCCTTTGGGCGAATGCGTGTCTTTCTCCATGGGGGTGGAAGTCCGTCCCCGTTTTTTCCCTAAAGGATTGAAGGGGTTTTATATGCGAAGACCATCCATTCCTTCAGATTGAATTCGGGGTTGATGAGGGATCTCCAGCCCTGCTCTCTGGCAAACTCTTTGGCTTTTTCCAGGACCGCGGCTTGTTCCCGGATACGTATTTTAACGTCTCTGGGGCGGGCGTTCTTGGTTAGATCCCCTCTTCCCAGGCGCAGGATATCGGTTTCTCTCTTTTCGGCCAGCTTGATTCCAAAGCTCTCCCTGGCTCGAAGGCCGAAATGCCTCTGTAGCTCAACGCTGTGGGCCAGGGCCCTGTAATTCACGTTGCCGCTTTCCCTGTATTTCTCTTCGAGCCAGGCCTTGAACTCCCTGGAGGCCTCCGGGGAGTTGGCCCTATTGGCATATACGTTGGAGCCTCTGGAAAGGCCCCAGGCTTTCGCAGAGACTTTTAAATCCTCCCGTTCCACGTACTCCAGCACTGTGTTGAGGGCGGATACGTAGGTTGCGACGGTTTTTCTGGATAGACTTCCCTGGTTAACCCGTTCCCGGTAAGTTTCAAGAAGGCCCTCAACGTGGCCCTTCCCAATCAGTCTCAGGCTCTTGAGGTTATGTTCATACCTGAGGTCTGACAAAACGGTCCTGACCTTGCTGGCCAGAGCAGATCCCCGATTCGCCCATCGGGAAATGGTCCTGCTGGTGTATTTGAGGTTCGACCTGTTTCGTATGCTCAGGGCTTTTTCCATGCACACCTCCAGGATCGGTTCTGCTCCTTCCTCTGGAGGGAGCGGGAGAGGAGGGGAAGAGGCCCTGCCCTTCACCTCTTCCCCTCTAAGATACTGACTATCTTTTGCCTGAGCCCCTTTTTATCAGGCACCTCTATTTTTTCCTCTTCCAGCAGGCGGATGAACTTTCCGGCCATGTTCATGATCTTGCGCCTTTTTGCCTTTGAGGGCTGGACTCTTATGTCCAGGTGACTCCTTTCCACCAGCTCTTTGATGGCCAGGGCATGCTTCCTCTGGGTCTCCGGGCTCTTGCCCATTCGAGAGAGGTAATCCATGTAAGTCCTGTAGTGCTCCTGCTTCAGCTCTGAAAAGTCTCCGACGCCGAACCTTTCCTCTACCCAGGTCAAGAAAGCTATGATCTTTCTTTCTTTTTCTTTCTGCCAGTTGGGACTTTGGTGCCTGATCCTCATCATCCTCCGCTTTTTCTTCATAAACTCGCTTACCAGGCTACCCATCATTACTGGCCTCCCTCTGTGGATTGGTTTCAGTTAAATGCCAACCCTGATTCACGGCAGGGTCCACCGTAGCAGCCAGGGGCTGCTGTCTATATCAAACAGCCAGGCGTCTCCACAGAGGCCCGGCTGGTTGAGGGAGGAAAAAGGTTTTTGGGGAAGCTCCAGGGACCCGTCTTTGCAGAGAGGCCCCCAACCCTTCTCTTCTACGCACAAAGTTCACAAAGTTCGGGCCCACTTCGGCAATAAGGTTCACCATGTTCACCACCTAATAGCTTGAGGCTTCTATGGATAACCCTTCTCCCCATTTCCTTTGCCTCTCTCTTTGCCCGCTTCAGTCTCTTTTCTGCGCGGGGCTTGAAAAAGAGACTGAAGCTCGGCTGATGTGTCTTGATTTGCCTACCGTCTCTTGCCTGTTTGCCTGGGCAGGAAACACTCATGCCGGTGCAGGCGCACCTGTACTGTGATGGGCCGCACTTTTACGCAGCGCTTGATCGCTCACCGGGAGGGCCAGACTGCTCCGCTCCCTGCAAACCACTCTCCTCCAACTGGAGGAGGTCTTTAATGGGTGGCTTTATGCCCCCATTTGTCCCAACCAACTGGTTGGGATCGTCCGGCAAACGCTTGGACGGATGAAAAACCCGTCAACGGGAGACGAGACTCCCGATGAGTTCCCCTTACTATTTTAGAGAGGGTGTAAAACTCTCACTCCCTTTTCACAATTGTGGGAGGCCCCTGAAGCTATGCCGTCAAAGTCCCCTCCCGCTTTGCGGGTCCCTCCCCAGGGGGTTCCACCTTGACGGCGCTTCGGGGCTTCCCTGGCTTAAATTGAGGAAGATGGGAGAAAAAACATCTCTTTCCCTCCCCTCTATAACCTTAAGTGGAGAACACTGAAGAGGAGGGAAGAGAGATGCAGGAGAAGAAGGTAGAGAAGGAGTTTCTCACCCCCAGGGAAGTTTCCAGGATCTTCGGGATTGCCGAGCAGACCCTTGCGAATCTGCGATGGT